>JBFELW010000400.1:0-2721 GCA_041551995.1 Paenisporosarcina sp. | reverse complement strand
TAAACATTTTCAAATGCAGCAATCATTTTTTTATATAATTTTTCGTTTACTTCTTCCTCTGTCCAGTAGTAACCTTGGTTGTTTTGTACCCATTCAAAATAAGATACTGTTACACCTCCAGCACTTGCTAGTACATCAGGGACAAGCAGAACCCCACGCTCAGTTAATATTTTTGTCGCCTCAGTTGTTGTCGGGCCATTAGCAGCTTCTACAACAATACTCGCTTTAATATTATGTGCGTTTTCAGCAGTAATTTGGTTTTCAATTGCTGCAGGAACTAAAATATCACAATCTAATTCAAGTAATTCTTGATTTGAAATTGTATTTTCGAAAAGTGTAGTAACTGTTCCGAAACTATCACGACGGTCTAATAAATAGTCGATATCTAAACCATTCGGATCATGTAAAGCTCCATAAGCGTCAGAAATACCAATTACTTTTGCGCCAGCGTCACTCATGAATTTAGCTAAGAAACTACCAGCGTTTCCAAATCCTTGAATAACAATGCGTGCACCTTTCATATCGATTCCGCGTTTTTTAGCAGCTTCTTCAACACAAATTGTTACACCTTGAGCAGTAGCACGGTCACGTCCTTGAGATCCACCAAGTACAATTGGTTTCCCTGTTATGAAACCAGGTGAGTTAAATTCATCAATTCGACTATATTCATCCATCATCCAAGCCATAATTTGTGAATTCGTAAATACATCTGGTGCTGGAATATCTTTTGTAGGTCCAACAAATTGACTAATTGCACGCACGTAACCACGACTTAGTTTTTCAATTTCGCTCATGGACATTTGGCGTGGATCACAAATGATTCCACCTTTACCACCACCATAAGGTAAATCAACAATTCCACACTTTAACGTCATCCACATGGATAATGCTTTCACTTCATCTTCAGAAACCTGAGGATGGAAACGAACGCCACCTTTGGTTGGTCCTACTGCATCGTTATGTTGCGCACGAAAACCAGTGTAAACTTTTACAGAACCATCATCCAGTTTGATTGGAATACGTACTTCAAGCATACGTAAAGGTTCTTTCAAGAGTTCAAACATTCCCTCATCGTATCCTAGTCTATGCAGTGCTTCTTGAATAACATCTTGAGTTGATGTGAACAAGTTTAGATTTTCAGCCATTTTATATATTCGCCTCTTTATTCATAATGATTACATCGCAATCATTGTAACATAATTGGATTTAAATATTAACAGTAAAAATTATTTTGTGAATACTTTTTGAATTTTTTCAAGTGCCCAGTCCAGTTCTTCCTTGGTAATTACCAATGGTGGTGCAAAACGAATCACAGTATCATGCGTCTCTTTACACAATAAACCTAATTCTTTAAGTTCTTCACAATATGGACGTGCTGCTTCATTAAGTTCCATTCCTATAAACAATCCGCGTCCACGTACTTCTTTAATAGAAGAATGCTCAATTTTCGATAACTCTTCTTTGAAGTAATTCCCTAGCTCTTCAGAACGTTCTGCTAACTTTTCATCTAGCAATACATTAAGTGAAGCAATTGATACTGCACAAGCCATTGGGTTTCCACCGAAAGTAGATCCATGAGATCCAGGGTTAAAAACTCCAAGAACATCTTTATTTGCAACAACACAAGAAATTGGGAATACCCCTCCTCCAAGTGCTTTTCCTAGGATATACATATCCGGGTCTACATCTTCCCATTCACATGCAAACATGCGACCTGTTCGAGCTAGACCTGCTTGGATTTCATCTGCGATAAATAACACATTATTTTCACGGCATAATTCACGAGCAGCTTTCATGAATCCAGCTGGTGGAATGATAATACCCGCTTCACCTTGAATCGGTTCAATTAGGAACGCGGCCGTGTTTGGTGTTATCGCTGATTTTAACGAATCAATATCTCCGTAAGGGATTAGGTTGATACCAGGTAATAACGGTCCAAATCCACGTTTGTAGTCAGGGTCTGAAGAAAGAGAGACAGCTGCCATTGTACGTCCGTGGAAGTTTCCGTTACACGCAATAATTTCTGCTTGATTTTCAGCTACACCCTTAACATCATATGCCCAGCGACGTGCAGCCTTAATTGCTGTTTCCACAGCTTCAGCACCTGTATTCATCGGAAGTGCCATTTCTTTACCAGATAGCTCACAGATCAATTCATACCATGGACCTAATTGATCGTTATGGAAAGCACGGGATGTTAATGTCACACGATCAGCTTGATCTTTTAATGCTTGAATAATTTTTGGGTGTCTATGTCCTTGGTTAACTGCCGAATAAGCAGATAACATATCCATAAATTCATTACCCTCTGGATCTTTAACCCAAACGCCTTTTGCTTCAGAAATTACGATTGGTAGTGGATGGTAGTTTGGAGCACCAAATTTTTCTGTCTGTTTAATTACGTCTTGTGAAACTGTCATAATTTTTCGCCTCCTCAGTTTTTCAAAAAAAAGCAGACGCATCTTCTGATGTGTCCGCTTATTGTTTTTTCTTACAACATTTCAGATGTTGTTTTTGCTTGTAAATGCAATCCTAAGTAATCAGGTCCGCCCGCTTTAGAGTCTGTTCCTGACATGTTGAATCCACCAAATGGTTGGTAGCCAACGATTGCGCCAGTACATCCACGGTTGAAGTACAAGTTACCTACGTGGAAATCTTCGCGTGCTTTTTCTTGGTTCATACGATTGTTTGTAATAACCGCTCCAGTTAAGCCGTACTCTG
>JBFELW010000399.1:0-2739 GCA_041551995.1 Paenisporosarcina sp. | reverse complement strand
CTTGCAAGTCTAGCTATTTTATTTGCATGCTCTCTCCATGAACTTTCACTATAATAAATAATACTTGTTTTTTTAATAAAATCATCAACAGACAAAGGACTTGAAAAACGAGCTGTACTGTTTGTTGGTAAAACATGATTCGTACCAACAAAATAATCACCAATTGGTTCTGAACTATACCGTCCGATAAAAATCGCACCCGCATGACGAATTTGTTCCGCAACAGCTTGAGGATTTTCTGTTAGAATTTCTAAATGTTCTGGGGCCAGTTTATTTACAGCTATCACAGCATCCGCAATCGATTCTGCGACATAAATTTTTCCGAATCGTTCAATCGCAGCTCTCGCAATTTTTTCTCTAGGTAATGTCTGCAGTTGCTTTTCTACTTCTAGTGCAACTTTTATTGCTAATTCATTGCTTGGCGTAATTAAAATCGGACAAGCCATCGGGTCATGTTCTGCTTGAGAAAGTAAATCTGCAGCTAATTCGTCAGCATACGCTGTTTCATCAGCGATTATCGTAATTTCGCTTGGGCCAGCAATCATATCAATAGCCACTTGGCCAAAAACTTCTCTTTTTGCCAGTGCTACGAATACATTACCAGGACCTGTAATCTTATCCACAGCCGCAATTGATTCTGTACCATAGGCAAGTGCAGCAATTGCCTGTGCACCTCCCACTTTATATATCTCATTAATCCCCAGGATAGATGCAGCTACTAAAACAGCATCAGGTAGTCTCCCTTCTGAATTGGGTGGAGATACGATGACAATGCGTTCAACACCTGCAACCTGTGCAGGTATAACATTCATTAATACAGACGATGGATAGGATGCTGAGCCTCCTGGAACATATAGTCCAACAGATTCAAGCGGGCTTATACGTTGTCCAATAAATGAGCCTTTATCTAGCTCGATTTCATAAGAAACTCGTTTTTGTTTCTCATGATATACACGAATATTATGTGCAGCTTCTTCTAAATCCTGCCGAAGCTGTTTATCAAATCGAGAAACAGCTTCTTCCATTTCAAAAGAAGAAACACGCATCGTTTTAATTCGGACATGATCCCATTTTTCACTATATGCAGCTACTGCTGAATCGCCTTTTTCACGTACCATTTTTATGACGTCTCTAACCGTTTTTAATTGTTCCGCATTTCCCATCTCCAGAGGTCTTTTTAATGAGATGTCTTGTGTCAGAGGAACGATTTTCATTTTAGAACTCTCCTTCCTACATGGATTCCTTTAACTTTTGCACCAATTCACGAATACGGTCACTCTTAAGTCGGTAACTAACGGGATTAGCGATTAAACGA
Source organism: Paenisporosarcina sp. (assembly GCA_041551995.1). Taxonomy (GTDB): domain Bacteria; phylum Bacillota; class Bacilli; order Bacillales_A; family Planococcaceae; genus Paenisporosarcina. Next base: position 1,424 of record JBFELW010000399.1, on the reverse strand, counting down.
GATGTAACCTCAACTATTTTTTCATATTCAATTAAGCCGTTTTCCTTTAATGTCTTCCCTGTTGACACAATATCAACAATTCGATCAGCGAGTCCAATCATTGGCGCTAGCTCAATAGATCCATTTAAGGTTATAATCTCAACTTGTTCACCTTTTTGTTTATAAAAATCAGAAGCAATTGAAGGATATTTTGTTGCTACTCTAGGCGCAATATCATTCATAGACGTATTCGGTAGGCCAGCGGTGGCAATGTAGCATTGACTAATTTTTAAATCTAGTAGTTCATGAACTATTCGTTTTTGCTCAAGTAATACATCTTTACCCGCAATTCCTATATCTGCAACACCATGTTCAACATAAACTGGGACATCCATCGGTTTCGCTAAAATGAATCGGATTCTTTCATTCGGTGCCTCTACAATCAGTTTGCGAGATTCGTCTAAATCGTCTGGTAACTGATAACCAGCTTTTTGTAATAAGACGTAGGCTTCTTCAAAAATACGTCCTTTTGGCATAGCAATTGTCAGTTCACTCATCTTGTCCACCTCCTGCAGTCATCCAGTACACGTCCATAAAGTTTTTTATATACTCATTAGCATCTTCAACGCTCGACGCTAATTGAATTGTTGTTCGAACACCTGCCTGACGCAATTCTTGCGCTTTTTTCACAGCATCCATATAAGTGTCCTCATCAAATAGGAGTAAGGTATGGGCTTCATAAATATCTTCTAGTGGCATCACTTCAAGCAATCGATCGACTCGTAGACCAAAGCCCGTAGCCCCAACATTCGATTCGAATGATGTTAATAAACCATCATAGCGACCTCCATTTCCAATCGCAAATCCACTTCCACTTGCAAAAACTTCAAATAACATACCCGTGTAATAACTCATTTCACTCGTTAACGTAAGGTCATACGTAACTTTCTCAGCCACGCTTGAAGACGTAAGTAAAAGAGACAATTCCTTTAAATATGAAAACATCTTATTTTGTTCTGTATTTTGGAAATCAATAAATGGTGTTAATTCTTCAATCGAGCTGACGTTAGATGCTTGATCAATGAATAATAATAATTTAGTTTCTTGGAATTCTTCAAGATTATACATTTTTACAGCTTCTTCAAATCCAACAATATTTTTATCTACTAAATAAGCACGTAGTTCATTTACTTGTTTTTCATCATTTGTGTAACTACTTAGAATCGAATGCAACAACCCTGCATGTCCAACTGTTAGTCTGTGATTGATAACGCCTAATTCAGTAAGTAATTCATTCGCAGTAATAATCATTTCAGCATCTGCGTAAACCGATACATCTCCAAACAACTCCACACCCATTTGCTCAAACTCTGCTGGTCTTCCCCCTTCTTGTTCTTGTGCACGAAATACATTTGCAAAATAAGCAAGGCGTAATGGATTTTTCT
>JBFELW010000398.1:0-2763 GCA_041551995.1 Paenisporosarcina sp. | reverse complement strand
GGGTTTAGAACAAAGGAATTCTTTGGACATAGCCATACGATTGACAGCATTTGCTGTCTTAATCGCCCTTACGGCATTCTTCGTTGCAAGTGAGTTTGCTATTGTAAAAGTGAGAACTACCCGCATTGATCAATTGATAGCGGAAGGGCATAAACGCGCAATACCTGCAAAACGAGTCATTTCAAACTTAGATGAATATTTATCTGCATGTCAGCTAGGTATTACAATCACAGCCTTAGGCTTAGGTTGGTTAGGAGAACCTACTGTTGATCTAATAATTCATCCACTAGTTGAAAACTTTAATATAAGCGATAGCGTAGCTTCTATCGTTTCAATTGCTTTGGCGTTCTCATTTGTTACATTCTTGCACGTAGTTGTCGGTGAATTGGCACCGAAAACGTTAGCTATTCAAAAAGCGGAACAAGTTGCGTTATATACAGCGACACCATTAATTTGGTTTTATCGTATCATGTATCCTTTTATTAAATTCTTAAATGGTTCTGCTCGCGCTTTGACAGGCCTGTTTGGATTAAAGCAAGTATCTGGATCAGAACTGGCTCATACGGAAGAAGAACTTCGTTTAATATTATCAAATAGCTTAAAGAACGGTGAAATTAACCAATCAGAATACAAGTACGTTAATAAAATTTTTGAATTTGACGATCGAATTGCCAAAGAAATAATGGCACCACGAACAGAGATGAGCACTATAGATAAGAATACAACCCTTAGGGAAGTGTTCGACCAAGTGAATGTTGAACAATATACTCGTTACCCAGTAACTGATGGCGATAAAGATCATGTATTAGGTCTCGTCAACATGAAAAACTTATTAACAGCGTATATTAAAGATTCTACAAGTATTGATCGTCCCGTGACTGATTATATGCAACCTATTATTCGTGTGATAGAAACAATTCCCATTGGCGACTTATTACTAAAAATCCAACGTGAACGTATTCATGTTGCCGTTCTAATGGATGAATATGGTGGCACATCAGGTCTTGTTACTATAGAAGATATCCTTGAAGAAATCGTTGGGGATATTAGAGATGAATTTGATAATGATGAATTGCCTGAAGTTCAAAAAGTTGGTGAAAATCACTTTATACTAGATGCAAAGATATTGATTGAAAACGTCAATGATATACTCGGAATCGATATTGATGAAGAAGATATAGATACTATTGGTGGTTGGTTCATGACAAAACGTTTTGAAGCAATCAAAGGAGAAAAAATTATTGAACAAGGTTTTGAATTTACGATTAAGGATATAGATGGACATCACATACTGTACCTTGAGGTCGCTAAATTAAATGAAATTGATTCAAACCATGGCGAAGCAAAGACTGAAGATTCCTAGGAATAAACGACTCTCAATAAGGGGGTCGTTTTCTTATTTCTAAGAGTTTTGCAGGGAGGAAACAAAATGGAGATTTATACACAATTAAGAGAAGGGGAAAAAGGGGCGCTAATTAGCATTGCTACTTATTTAGTTTTAAGTGCAACTAAGCTAACAGTTGGGTTCATAGGTACATCCGAAGCTCTAAAAGCAGATGGTCTAAATAATACCACTGATATCGCTGCATCAATTGCTATTCTAATTGGATTGCGCATCTCGCAAAAGCCTCCCGATCATAATCACCATTATGGACATCTTCGGGCAGAAACAATTGCTTCTCTCCTCGCATCTTTTATTATGGCTGCAGTTGGTTTGCAAGTACTGGTGAATGCAGTGAAAAATTTGTTCAATCCTGTTCACCAAACCCCATCACTAATGACTGCTGTTGTAGCCAGTGTAAGTGCAATTATCATGTATGGCGTTTACCGATACAACTTACAATTAGGAAATCGTATTAATAGTTCTGCTGTTAAAGCTGCTGCTTATGATAACCGCTCAGATGCTTTAGTTAGTCTAGGCACCTCGGTTGGGATACTAGCTGCTATTTTCGGACTACCCATTGTAGATTCAATTACTGCCCTTTTAATTGCATTGATTATTTTAAAAACCGCATACGATATTTTTAATGAAGCGGTTCTTACGCTCACAGATGGGTTTAACGAGGATGAAGTAGAGACATTGTCGATTCTTGTAAGGAAAGTTCAAGGTGTGATCAACCTGAGCGACTTTAAAGGAAGAATGCACGGTAATCTCATGTTTGTAGACTTAACCATTTCAGTAAATCCGAATCTAAATGTAATTGAAAGTCATCGAATCACTGAAGAAATTGAACAAAAAATCCATAAGGTGAAACCCTTTTGCGTTGTTTTAGTTCATATCGAACCACATCTACCTAAAAAATCAAACGAATAATATTCGTTTCCTCATAATTTAAATTGTCATAAAAAAATCCCGCTATGAAAAGCGGGATTTTATTTAATCTGTTTCTTCCTCTTCTTCTTCCATTTCTTGTTCAACTTCTTCATCCACATTTACATCATCTTCACCGTCTCCACATGCTCCTAATAATCCCACTGAAAGAAAAGCAGCTGCTCCAATTTTCCACCATTTTTGACCTGAAATCGATTTTTTAATCACTGAAATCCCTCCAAATAAATTATTTAATCATTCATCTTGCTTAGTACTTAGATACCCACAACTTCTATTGGAATAAACCTAGATATTCATTTTTTTGGAAATTAGGTAAAACTTCTCATATAAGTATTGACTAATTGAATATGCTTTTGGTATGGTTATTTTATTAAACAGAAAGCAGGTGAGGTATTATGGCAACTTTAAATGCGAATGTAACTAAGCGAATT
>JBFELW010000397.1:0-2764 GCA_041551995.1 Paenisporosarcina sp. | reverse complement strand
TTCACCCGGAATCCATTGGGACACGAGATGGAGAGAAAATTCTCCGAGCCTTTTTAAATGAAATAGCTTAGCTAGAGGAGAGATTTGAGATGAGAAGATTTATAGAGAAAGTAAGCGTAGGTTCATCACTTACCTACCTTGAGATGAGAGAAGCAGCAGAAAAACTAATGTCTGCAGAAGTTTCTAACGATGATATTGCTTCATTTATACAGGCACTTTCTAACAAAGGCGAAACGATTGAAGAAATCACAGCTTTGGTCAGTATATTAAAGGATCATGCCATTCAAATTCCAGTATCAACTTCAGCGATTTTCGATAATTGCGGTACAGGTGGAGACGGCTCCCATAGTTTTAACATCAGCACAACGACATCTTTTGTATTAGCCGGTGCTGGTTTAAAAGTTGCGAAGCATGGTAACCGTAAAATTTCTAGCAAAACAGGCAGCGCAGATTTACTTGAAGAACTGGGCATAGCTCTTGACTTTAACGCTGAAGAAGTTAATGACCTTTTGAATAAAACCAATATCGCGTTTTTATTTGCACCACATGTGCACCCCAATATGAAACGAATTCAAGTCATTCGCAAATCAATTGGAAAACCAAGTATTTTCAATATCATCGGTCCACTAACCAATCCAGTTACTTTATCTGCACAACTGATGGGTGTATATGATCGAAATCGATTAATGGATCTAGCAGCCGTACTCCATCGTTTAGGAAGAAATCGAGCAGTTGTCTTAACTGGGCATGAAGGAATGGATGAAGCGTCTCTTGCTGGGGAGAATCATCTTGTGTTAATGGATAAAGGTGACTTGATTCCTTTCACATTACATGCTGAAGAAGTTGGCCTTTCCTCTGCACCACATGAAGCGATTCGTGGAGGAGATGCAAAAGACAACGCCGTCATTTTAAAAAGTGTGCTACGTGGTGAGGAATCCCCTTACTTAGATACCGTTTTATTAAACGCTGGTATTGGCTTGTTTGCTGCCGGAGTGGTGACAACCATTCAGGAGGGCGTCCATAAGGCAAAGGACAGTGTAGAATCTGGTCGCGCATTAAATATTCTAAAAGAAGTCATTACCTTCAGCAAGAATCGAAAAAGTACCGGGGTGAAATTATGACCATATTAGACGTCATACTTGATGTGAAACGCACTGAAGTTGAAGAACTTTTAAAAGATGAGATTTCCTTAAAAGGCGGGATTTCTCTAAAGAATAAGCCATCTTTATTTGAAACATTAAAAAACGCGAAGCATCTACACGTTATTTCTGAAATAAAGCGGGCATCGCCATCAAAAGGTGTGATTAACTCAGAAGTCAATCCCGTAGAGCAAGCCCTTATCTATGAACAATCAGGGGCTGCTGCCATTTCCGTCTTAACGGATGAATCTTTTTTCAAAGGATCGATGGACGACTTGCAAGCCGTAGCAGAACGAGTGAATATTCCCGTGTTATGCAAAGACTTTATCATTCACCGTGTCCAAATAGATCGCGCTCTGCAAGCAGGGGCATCCGTCATTCTATTAATCGTTGCTGCTTTAGATCAAGAAACGTTACTAGACTTACATGAATATGCGACCTCCCTTCAACTTGAAGTTTTAGTTGAGGTTCATAATCTAGAAGAATTGGATAGAGCTCTATCGGTTGATGCAAAACTAATTGGCGTTAATAACAGAAACTTAAAAACGTTTCATGTTGATTTGGCCGAAACAGAAAAAATCTCAGCTCAGTTTCCTTTCCATGAAGAACGCGTTCTGATTAGTGAGAGCGGAATTGCTACCGCTGAAGATGCTGCACGTGTGGCACAGGTTGGGGCACGGGCGGTTCTAGTCGGAGAGACATTGATGAAATCAGCGAATGTTGGCGAAAAGTTGCAGGAATTCCACGTGAAACTGGGAGAAATATCATGACGTATGTCAAAGTTTGTGGACTGAAAGATACAGAACATGTTCAAGTCGCTGTGGAGGCAGGGGCAAACGCAGTGGGATTCATTTTTGCTAGAAGCCATCGGCAAATATCATTACTTGAAGCTAAAGCGTTGGCATCAGTAGTCCCTCCTACCATCTTAAAGATTGGTGTATTCGTTAATGAGACAAAAGAGACAGTAGAGAGATACGCTCGCGAGGTTCCTCTCGATTTGGTTCAACTACACGGAGACGAAAGTCCAGAATTCGCGGAATCATTATCTGTACCTGTTATTAAAGCGTTATCGATTACGAATGAAGATGATGTGCGAAAAGCAGCAACCTATAACGTGGATTATTACTTATTTGACACCCCTGGCATTGAGTTTCGCGGGGGCTCTGGTCATACGTTTGACTGGACTTTATTAGAGAAAGTAAATATCCCAAAAGATAAAGTGATTTTAGCAGGTGGCTTACACACAGAAAACGTTCAATCGGCCATTCAGAGTGTACAGCCATTTATGGTGGACGTATCCACTGGCGTTGAGACAGAGAAGCGTAAAGATGCAAAAAAAATTCGTGCGTTTGTGCGTGCAGTTCGAGATGAGGAGAGATGAGCATGGTGACAACTTATAACCAACCCAACGAAAAAGGACATTTCGGGCGATTTGGTGGACGATTTATTCCTGAAACATTAATGCAAGCTGTTATTGATTTAGAAAAAGCTTATGATGAAGCGATTGTAGACGAGGGTTTTCAAAAAGAACTTCGTTATTATTTAAAAGATTATATTGGTCGGGAAAACCCGCTTTATTTCGCAGAGCGTTTATCGAAAAAAATGGGCGGAGCGAAGATTTATCT
>JBFELW010000396.1:0-2765 GCA_041551995.1 Paenisporosarcina sp. | reverse complement strand
CTAACCATATGGAACAAGTAAACGAACAGCTTTCAAGGGAACCCCGTGATCTCCCTACACTTAAAATTTCAGATGATAAAACTTCTATATTCGATTTAGAAACAAAAGATATTACAGTAGAAAACTACAATCCGCACCCTAGCATTAAAGCACCGATTGCTGTATAGAAAGTAGGAGAATTATGATTTCATTAATAGTGGCACATGACCTTAATCGTGTAATTGGTAACGAAAATAAAATGCCATGGCATATTCCAAATGAACTTGCTTACTTTAAAGAAAAAACAATGGGTAAAGCAATTATTATGGGACGTAATACGTTTGAGTCTATCGGAAGACCATTGCCGGGGCGCTTAAACATTGTCATCTCGCGTAATACAGAATATAAGGTAGAAGGGGTTACAGTCGTCCATTCGATTAAAGAAGCAATAGAAATGGCAAAAGAATATCATGAAGAAGTTATGATTATAGGTGGGGAACAAATTTTTAAAGAAGTCTTGCCTTTCGCTGATATATTATATGTAACACTTATTCAACACCAATATGAAGGCACTACTTTCTTTCCTGAATATGAAGAAGAATGGGAGGTTGTTTCTTCTTCAGAAAAAAATTCAACAGAAAATAATGTTCACTACGAATATCTAGTGTTCAAAAGAAAAGGTCATGAGCAGAAGAATGTATAACTCTCTCAGAACATTTGGTTATTTATTTGGCTACCTTCCTTTTACCATAAAAGATTTACGTTATATCAAAAAACAAAAAGACAAGCTTTCAATAGAAGAATATGATGCACTTGTTCATCAACAACCAAAGAAGTGGGCACATGGTATTTTAAAAAGAACAAAAAGTACATTCCATGTTCAAGGTTTAGAACATCTACCTGAAGGTCCTGTTCTTTTTGTCAGTAATCATGAAGGGAATTTTGACATACCCGCTCTGATTGCTTATATTCCGAAACCTTTTTCTTTCATGTCGAAAATCGAAGTAATGAAACTTCCCATCATCAGCGATTGGATGATTGCGATGAATTGTGTTTTTATTGATAGAAGCAACCGCAGAAGTGCAATGCGCTCAATTACAGATATGGTATCCACTATTAAAAATGGGCATTCAATGATTATCTTTCCTGAAGGCACTCGTAATAAAGGCAATGATCTATTAGAGTTTAAATCTGGATTTGTTAGAATTGCGAAAGACTCTCATGTACCAATTGTACCGATTGCTATTGTGGGTACTGCTGATATCATGGAAAATAATCGCAATAAAATTAAACCCGCTCACGTTGAAATATGTGTTCTAGCCCCCATTTCTGTCGATACCATTCAAACACTATCGACTAAAGAATTAATTGCACTTACACAAAGTAAAGTTTCAAGCAAAACAAAATATTTACAACAGGTAAATAGCCAGATGCTAAGACAGTAGTATCTGGCTATTTCTTATAGATGTAAGAATGCTTATAGTTTTACAGAACCTATTCATGTTTTTTATAATAAAGGTACCAATAGAAGGGTGTGAACGAGATGACAAAAATTCATATCGTAACAGATTCAACAGCTGATTTAACATCTGAACAAATTGCAAAGTATTCCATTCATGTTGTTCCACTCACTATACAAATTGACGGAAAATCTTACACAGATGGCATTGATATACAGGCGGAACAATTCCTTGAGTTAATGAAAACATCTAATGAGCTACCTAAAAGTTCTCAACCCGCTGTTGGAGTCTTCCAGGAACTTTATGATGAATTAGGGAAAAATGGAGAACCTATACTATCTATACATATGACAGGTGGAATGAGCGGAACAGTGAAGTCTGCTCAAACTGCAGCAGAAATGACGAATTCTAATGTTACAGTGATTGATTCACGATTTATTTCATATGCTTTATCATTTCAGGTTATTGAGGCTGCCCAGTTAGCCAACGAGGGTGCTACTGTTGAACAGATTGTAAAGCAACTCGATATAGTACGTGAAAATACGAATCTATTTGTTGTTGTCGATACACTTGAAAACTTAGTAAAAGGTGGTCGGATAGGGAAGGGTAGGGCACTAATAGGCTCTCTTCTATCTATTAAACCCATTGCTTCCCTACAAGGTGGAGAATACACGCCCGTTCATAAAGCAAGGAGCCACAAACAAGTTGTTCAGTATTTGTATAATCAATTCTTATCTGACACTGAAGGAAAAAACATTAAGTCTGTTGGAATATCACAAGCTAATGGATTTGCTATGTCGGAACCATTAAAAAAGCTTATTGAAGATTCAGGTTTCAAGGATGTTCAAGTAGCTTTTACTTCACCTATTATTAGCACGCACACTGGAAATGGAGCTATAGGTTTTATGTACACGGTAGAATAAAGGAAGAAAAGAAGCAGGGAGCGATCCCTGCTTTTATTATGAGAAGGAGAGAATATCATGATGAAACGGTTGATACTTGTCATTTTTATGATTCCATTTATTTTGGCAGGGTGTCAATTTGAGGGGAAGAGTAAGGAATTTACACCGAGACAGTCACTAGAAATGAATAAAATCGAAATAAATAATACGTTTATCCTTGAAGGGATAAGACTTGTGGGTTTAGGTGATTCTTTGACTCAAGGAGTTGGCGATGAACTGAAAAAGGGTGGTTATTTAGGCCGGTTATCAACTAAAATGGCAACATTTAATGGGGTACTTTCTGTTGAACTAGGTAATGAAGCAAAGAGAGGGAAACGTAGTGACCAACTTTTATCCGAATTACAATCAGGGAAACTTAGAAGAT
>JBFELW010000395.1:0-2772 GCA_041551995.1 Paenisporosarcina sp. | reverse complement strand
TCTTAGTATCATCAAATATCGTACGAGGCTGAAAACGATTAGGAATAATCGATGCTAATGGAATTTTTACAACTTCCTCATTTTGCTCGACATGTTGCTTCGTTTCCACTTCTTCTTTATCACCATTACCAAAAAAACGTGTAAAAGGACTTTTCACCTATAGGCACCACCTTTAAGAAACTCACTACTTATCTACTATTCGAGATTAATTCCCTCAATCCTCTATTATTGTTTCACGTGAAACAAAATCTTTTTATAACGGGGTTTTATTTGGAACGCCGGGTTTTCTTGGGTACTTTTTTGGAGTACTCTTAATTTTTTCAAAAATAAATAAGGATCTTTCACTATCTTCAATAGGTAATAAGAAAGTGAACTCTTCTTTTTTCTCAGCACCCAGGATTGTTAACCCTTTTTCTGCATCTAATAACTCATCTTGAGCTGCTGCTGCTTTCATTGCAACAAATTGCCCACCCTTATTCACAAGTGGTACGCAAAGCTCCGATAGGACACTTAGCCTAGCTACTGCACGGGCGGTTACAATATCAAATTTTTCTCTATATAATGGGTTTTGACCAAATTCTTCTGCTCTAGCATGAACGAAATTAACTTCTGATAATTTCAATTGTTCACTTAAATGGGTTAAAAATTGAATTCTTTTATTTAAAGAATCCACAATTGTAATCTCTAATTGAGGAAAACAAATCTTTAACGGTAAACTAGGGAATCCTGCACCAGCGCCTACATCACAAACTGATTGTTTTTTTGTGAAATCCACATAAAAAGCAATGCTGATTGAATCATAAAAATGTTTTAAATAAACAGATTGTAAGTCAGTTATTGCTGTTAAGTTCATTTTTTCGTTCCACTCAACTAAAATCTCAAAATACTGTTTAAACTGTTGGATTTGTTCAGCATTTAAGTATATTCCTTTTTCTTTTAAAGCTTCAACAAATTGTCCCTCGTTCATAAGGTTCCCCTTCCGTATATAAACAGTGGCTATTTGCATTTATAGCGCATAGCCACTTAAATTCTATCCGGATATTTTAGCGATTCTTCCTTGTTCAATATACACTAGTAATATTGAAATGTCAGCAGGATTTACACCTGAAATCCGAGATGCTTGTGCAATTGATAACGGGCGTACTTCTTTTAATTTTTGTTTTGCTTCAGTTGCTAATCCTGATATTGCCTCAAAATCAATATGATCAGGAATTTTTTTGTTTTCCATCTTTTTTAACTTATCGACTTGTAGAAGTGATTTTTCTATATATCCTTCATATTTCACTTGAATCTCAATTTGTTCTTTCATTTCATCTGTTAACTCAATAGTTGACGGAGTTAGCTTAGCGATATCATCGTACGTCATTTCAGGTCGTTTCATTAAGTCGTGACCTCTTATACCGTCTTTAAGTTCTGTACCGCCTTTTTCACGTACCACCGATTGAGTTTCTTCATTTGGTTTAATAATTGTTTGACGTAAACGTTTAATCTCTTGATTAATACGTTCTTTCTTTATAACAAAGCGTGCATAACGTTCTTCTGGAATTAAACCAGCATTATAACCTATTTCGGTTAAACGTAAATCCGCGTTATCATGACGAAGTAACAGACGATACTCCGCACGTGAAGTAAGAAGTCGATATGGCTCATTCGTTCCTTTTGTAACTAAATCATCAATTAATACGCCAATGTAGGCATCAGAACGGCTTAAGATAATTTCTTCTTTATTTAAAGCACGTGCTGCTGCGTTCATACCAGCCATTAATCCTTGTCCTGCTGCTTCTTCGTAACCAGATGTTCCGTTAATTTGACCTGCTGTATATAGGTTGTGAATTTTTTTCGTTTCTAGAGTTGGCCATAGTTGTGTTGGTACCATTGCATCATATTCAATTGCATAACCAGCTCGCATCATTTCTGCTTTTTCTAAACCGGGAATGCTTTCTAATAATTTTCGTTGAACATGTTCCGGTAAACTTGTAGAAAGACCTTGAACATAAACTTCTCGCGTATTTCGTCCTTCTGGCTCTAAGAAAATTTGATGACGAGGTTTATCGTTAAAGCGCACCACTTTATCTTCAATAGATGGGCAGTAACGTGGACCCGTCCCTTTAATCATTCCTGAGTACATTGGAGATAAATGTAAATTCTCGTCAATGATTTGATGTGTACGTTCATTTGTATATGTTAACCAACATGGCAACTGATCTGTTATAAATTCAGTTGTTTCATAACTAAATGCGCGAGGCTTTTCATCTCCAGGTTGAATTTCAGTTTTACTGTAATCAATCGTTTTACTGTTCACACGTGGAGGAGTTCCTGTTTTAAATCGCACTAAATCAAAACCTAAGTTACGTAAGTTATCGGCTAATTTTAATGAAGGTTGTTGATTATTTGGACCGCTTGAATATTTCAAATCTCCAATAATAATTTCACCACGTAAAAATGTTCCTGTTGTGACAATAACAGTAGTTGCTCTGTAAATTGCTCCAACTTGCGTAATAACACCTTTAATTTCATTTTCTTCTACAATTAACTCTTCTACCATTGCTTGGTGAATAGATAGATTATCTTGCTCTTCCATTAAGCGTTTCATTTCTGCTTGATATAATACTTTATCTGCTTGTGCTCTTAATGCACGTACTGCTGGACCTTTACCTGTATTCAACATTCTCATTTGAATATGTGTTTTGTCTATAACTTTACCCATTGCGCCACCTAGTGCGTCAATTTCTCGGACAACAATTCCTTTTGCTGGACCTCCGATGGATGGAT
>JBFELW010000394.1:0-2774 GCA_041551995.1 Paenisporosarcina sp. | reverse complement strand
ACATATAACCTTAATTCATCCATGACCCTTGCAGAGATTGCAAATTTAATAACAAAGTAAAACGAGAAAGACGAAATATCGTCCTTCTCGTTTTTTAATTGTTTAAGTCGTAATGACGACCATTTACTAAATAAAATAAATATCCAACTATATTAGTTGCATGACCAGTACCATACACACCTGCTGTTCTCTAACGTTAGGCTGAACTGCAGCATATTCTTCAACAAAAGCTTTTGTAATGGTAGCTACTGTAGATGAACCATGACCAGAGACCGAACCAGAAAGGCTACTGTCACAGTTACCTTCTTTTCTCTTTCCACAAGCACCCAGTATTAGTGCTGATCAGATTATCTTTGACATCATAAAGAACTTCCAGTTTTTCATATGACTCTCTCCCCCTAAGATTGATTGTTTTACCCTACAACACATACTAAATAGGTTCTCTGTTGAGTCCATATAAATGCTATGTTAAGAGATTTTAAACAAAAAAGTCATGATACATTTTAGTATCATGACTTTTGGAAGTGTATCTTATTCAGTTGACTCTTCTGTTTCTTCAATTACAGCTTCCGAAAAAACTGGTTTAATCGTTTCAATTGGAGAAGAATCCAGTTCATTGGATGAACCATTCTTTTTTTGAATAGCAAAATAGGCATCTACTATTTCCGCTGCCAATATTGTTCCCGTACTCTCATAAACACCATTGTAGTAAGGTGCCCAGGGGATGACAACCGCATATGCAATTTCTGGATTGTCTAAAGGAGCAAAACCTATATGCGTTGTGTTGATAGTTTCTTCACCCCAACTAGCTCGATTGGGACCAAAATAAACAACCTGTGCAGTTCCTGTTTTCCCAGCCCCTTGATACGGTTTATCATTGAAATACCATCTCGCAGATCCTTGACTACCATTATAAACAAGAGCCATCCCTTTTTTAATATGTTCTATCTGTTCTTGCGTATTTTGAATACGGTTTAGTACGGTAGGTCCAATCTCAGTTACTAGCGAACCCATCGTTTTTCCATCCGAAGAAGGCTCTCTAATTTCTTTAACAACATGTGGTTTTATTCTATAACCACCATTTGCAATTGTCGATACATATTGAGCCATTTGAAGTGGCGTGTATGTATCATATTGCCCGATAGTTAAATCTTGCAAGTTACCTGGAAGAAATCCTGGTCCGGTAATTCCAGAAGTTTCTCCCGGTAAATCGATTCCAGTCTGAACACCCAGTCCAAATTGTGAATAGGAGTTTCTCAAAACATCAAACGTTTGTGGTCTTACATTCATCTTTTCTTCATATCTATAAATGGCATCGGCTAATCGGAAACCAATTTTAAACATGTAAACGTTTGAAGATTGTTCAATTGCTTGTAAATCACTCAGAGCCACTCTAGAGGATCGATTAAAAACAGAGCTTTTTGTTTGACCCTCTTTACCTATTTTAATAGGCTCATCAATCAATACTTCATTTAATTGAAGAACTCCTTGATCATAGGCTGTTAATACAGTTGCGGGTTTAATCGTAGATCCAATCTCATATGCAGATGTAAATGTTCCATAAGCATAGTCCTGAATAATACGCTTGCCTTCTTTATCTTCCCCTAATTTCTTCCCTACCATTGATAGAACTTCGCCAGTATGAGGATCCATGATGACGACAAACGCACGATCTAGTAAGTACGACCCTTGTTTCTCTTTCAATTCTATTAATTTTGTTTCTACTAAACTTTCCATCTTCGATTGAATCTCACTATCAATCGTTAAAACTAAGTCTTTTCCAGGTTGACCTTTAAAAATAGTCTCAGTTTCTGTGACACTACCTTTGCCATCCGTTAGAATTTTTTCAACTGTTTTTTGACCTTGTAATACTTCTTCATATTGTTGTTCAATGTAACTCTTTCCTACACGATCATTTCTTGTGTAATCTCTAGCTATGAAATAATCTAACTGTGCACGAGGAATTCCATCTTTAGGAGATGTAGTGCTACCCAAAATAGCAAGATTAGATTTAGGTACCCGTAACCAATCCGTGGTTGTATTAACTCCTTTTAACTCCCCAAGTCTTTCAGAAACTCTCGCAAACTCCTCAGGTGTAACAGCATCATTCTTTTCGAGGTCAGCAGTAGTACTTTTTTCACTTTTAATGATTTGAGGTGATAATGCATAGCCTCCAGCCATCTCTCGATAAATGGCTAACACTTCTTTTTCTTCATCAGAGAACGAATTTAACTCTTTCGGTGTAATCCTTTCTCTTACTAGCGCATCAATCTGAACTTGTATCTGACCCTTCGTTAGGTCAGAATTAGCTCGAATTTCTGCTTCTTCTTTTTTCGTCACTTTCTTATAAGCTTCTTCTTTATTCTCCATCATCCAAAAATCTTGTTGATCACGAAGATTAATATCTTCTATTGATTTATTAATTAACTTGGCTAATTTTTTAGCTATATCTAACATTTCCGAAGATTTTGTATTTGGCATCTTCGTATATGTAATCGCATTTTTAGGTTCATTATCAACTAAAATACGGCCTACAGAATCATAAATGCGTCCTCTAGGTACACTAGTATTTACGGGAATCTCTTCCGTCCGTTCTAAAGCCCTCTTATAATCTTCTCCTTTTACAATCTGCAAGTAGCCTAAACGTAATATGAGAAGAGTAAATAGTAAGAAAATCGCTAAAAAGAGGATATTCATTCGAAATGCGACGTTAGCTCTGAGCTTAGCTTTAACACTAGCCGAACGTTTTTTTGTTGGTTTTTTCCGCACTTTTT
>JBFELW010000393.1:0-2786 GCA_041551995.1 Paenisporosarcina sp. | reverse complement strand
GCACGTAAAGTAGTCGAAAAAGGTTTGATGGCTGCCCGTGCACGTGTTGCGGCGAAAAAAGCACGTGAGTTTACACGACGTAAATCAGCTTTAGAAGTATCAAGTTTACCTGGTAAGCTTGCAGACTGTTCATCACGTATTCCTGCAGAAAGTGAATTATATATTGTTGAGGGTGACTCTGCAGGAGGTTCTGCAAAATCCGGTCGTGATCGTCATTTCCAAGCGATTCTTCCTTTACGAGGAAAGATCCTGAATGTTGAAAAGGCCCGTCTAGATCGTATTTTAGGTAATACGGAAATTCGTGCCATGATTACTGCTCTAGGTACTGGTATTGGCGGAGAATTTTCACTTGAAAGAGCACGTTATCATAAAGTGGTTATTATGACAGATGCCGATGTTGATGGAGCTCACATTCGTACATTACTATTAACATTCTTTTTCCGTTTCATGCGTCCATTAATTGAAGCGGGCTATGTATACATTGCTCAACCGCCTTTATTCCAAATTAAACAAGGTAAAACCATTGAATATTGTTACTCGGATAAACAACTTCAAGAAATATTACAAAGACTTCCTAAACAACCTAAACCAGGGATTCAACGCTATAAAGGTTTAGGAGAAATGGATGCAACTCAATTGTGGGAAACAACTATGGATCCTTCCGTTCGAACATTGTTACAAGTGAATCTAGAAGATGCAATCGATGCAGATGATACGTTTGAACGATTAATGGGGGATGAAGTAGAACCCCGTCGTTTATTCATCGAGCAAAATGCAATATACGTGAAAAACTTAGATATTTAATGAGTCGAATGAAGGGAGGTTTTCTGCATGTCGGAAAGACCGGATAATGGAGTCAAAGGGATTAATATTAGTACTGAAATAAAAACATCATTCCTTGATTATGCAATGAGTGTTATTGTTTCACGAGCACTTCCTGACGTACGAGATGGACTGAAACCTGTACATCGCCGTATTTTATATGCAATGCAAGGTATGGGAAATACGTCTGACAAACCCCATAAGAAATCAGCACGTATTGTTGGAGATGCTATGGGTAAATACCATCCACACGGCGATAGTTCAATATATGACACAATGGTGCGTATGGCACAACATTGGAGTTATCGATACATGTTAGTTGATGGCCATGGTAACTTTGGTTCTGTTGATGGTGATGCAGCAGCAGCTATGCGTTACACCGAATCACGAATGTCAAAAATAGCAATGGAATTACTACGTGATATTAATAAAAATACAATAGATTTTAAAGACAATTACGATGGACAAGAACAAGAACCTGTTGTACTGCCAAGTCGTTTTCCAAACTTATTAGTAAACGGTACTTCAGGGATTGCGGTTGGGATGGCTACAAATATTCCACCACATCACTTAGGTGAAACAATTGAAGGTGTTTTAGCACTTGCTGAGAATGCAGCTATTACAACCGAAGAATTAATGGAAATTATCCCAGGACCTGATTTCCCTACAGGCGGTATTATTTTAGGAAGAAGTGGAATTCGTCGTGCTTATGAAACTGGCAGAGGTTCAGTTATTATTCGAGGAAAAGTAGAAATTGAACAGAAGTCAAGTGGAAAAGAAGTTATTCTAGTACATGAACTTCCCTTCCAAGTTAATAAAGCACGTTTAATTGAGAAAATTGCAGAATTAGTTCGAGATAAAAAGATTGATGGAATTACTGATCTTCGAGATGAATCAGACCGTAATGGGATGCGCATCGTGATTGAAGTACGTAAAGATGCCAATGCGAATGTTCTACTGAACAATTTATATAAACAAACAGCTCTTCAATCAAGCTTTGGTGTGAACATGCTTGCTCTCGTTGATGGACAACCAAAAGTTCTTGGATTGAAAGAAATTCTATATCACTACTTAGAACATCAAAAAGTAGTGATTAAGCGTCGTACTCAATTTGAATTAACCAAAGCAGAAGATCGTGCACATATTTTAGAAGGTCTTCGTATTGCACTTGACCATATCGATGAAATTATTGCATTAATTCGTCGTTCTCAAACTGGAGAAGAAGCTAAAGTTGGTTTAGTTGAGCAATTTAATCTATCTGATCGTCAAGCACAGGCGATTCTTGATATGCGTTTACAACGTTTAACAGGTTTAGAACGAGATAAGATTGAAGCTGAATATGTAGAACTTCAAAGATTAATTGAAGAACTTCGAGCTATATTAGCTGATGAGTTGAAACTCATTCAAATTATCCGTGAAGAATTAAACGAAATTAAAGAACGTTTTAGCGATAAACGTCGAACTGAAATTACAGCCGGTGGTGCTGAAATGATGGAAGACGAAGATCTAATTCCACGTGAAAATTCAGTTCTGACTTTGACACATAATGGCTATATTAAACGTTTGCCTGTTAATACGTATCGGAGTCAGAAACGAGGCGGACGTGGTGTTCAAGGAATGGGTACAAACGAAAATGATTTCGTAGAACACTTACTCTACACATCAACGCATGATACAATCTTATTCTTTACGAATAAAGGTAAGGTATATCGTGCTAAAGGATATGAAATCCCAGAGTATGGCCGTACCGCTAAAGGACTACCAATAGTGAACTTGCTAGGTGTAGATAAAGATGAAAAAGTAACGGCTATGATTCAAATGGCTTCATTTGAAGAAGATGCATACTTTATCTTTACAACCCTTAAAGGCATTACTAAACGTACTCCTGTAAATGGTTTCGCACACATTCGTGCAAATGGACTAATATCAATATCGTTAAGAGAAGATGATGAACTTATCTCTGT
>JBFELW010000392.1:0-2809 GCA_041551995.1 Paenisporosarcina sp. | reverse complement strand
TTCTGGGCCATATTTTTTTACATAGTCATCTGGATCTAGTTGTTCAGGTAATAATGCAATTTCTGTTTTCATTTTCTCATTGACTAATAATTCTGAAGCGCGCTTTGCCGCTTCCCAGCCCGCAGAGTCTCCATCATAACAAAGAATAACAGAATCAGTTAACCGCTTTAACTTATGAATATGATGTTGTGTTAAGGATGTCCCCATTGTGGCGACAGTATTAGTTATACCCGCTTTAGCCGCTGCAATAACATCCATAAAGCCTTCCATAACAATAACTTTATGTTTTTTACGTATGACTGGTCTTGCCACATCTAAATGGTAGAGTATTTTACTCTTCTGGAATATGGGTGATTCTGGACTATTCATGTATTTAGCATCTTGAGAACCGCTATGTAAAATACGTCCTGAAAATGCAATTACATGACCAAATTCATTTCGAACAGGAAACATGATGCGTTCTCTGAACCGATCGAAATAGTCTTGTTGGTTTTCTTTCTGAATAATGAGACCACAACTGGACATTTCTGCTAAGTCAAAACCTTTACGTCCTAGTAAGGAAGTGAGCGAATCCCAGCTAGGTAAAGACCACCCTATACCATACTGTTCAATAAGCTCATTAGAAAATCCTCTTTCTTCTAAATACTGAAGTGCAATTTCCCCTTCTTCTGTATTTAAAAGTAAGTGGTGATAGTACTCCATAGCAAAAGAATGTGCTTCTTTCATACGATTTTCTTCTTTTGATATCGGCTCTTCTTGATTAGTAGGTGATTCCACCTCTATATCAATCCCTACACGTGAGCCTAATTTACTAACCGCTTCTTGGAATGAAAGCTGTTCGATATCCATAACAAATGTAATGGAATTTCCTCCAGCACCACATCCGAAACAATGAAATATTTGTTTATCTTGAGATACAGAAAAAGAAGGGGTCTGTTCACCATGGAAGGGACAGAGTCCAAACCAGTTCCTACCTCTTTTAGTTAACTGTACATATTCACTAATCACATCGACAACATCATTGTTCGAGCGAATTTTTTCTATCATTTCTTCTGGTATACGTTGCATATTCATCACCATCTTTAGTTACTAGTTATTAAATTCGAGATAATCGATGAAAATCCTGCAAGTTTCGACAAAAAAATAAAAACTTGCAAAATGACACAACGCTATTAAACATTTTTACCACAAATTTTTATTATAAAACATTTTACTTAAAATATCTATAAGTTTTTTTATTCAAAAGAAAAAACCTTCCCAAGGGATGGTTTCAGCTTACTGGATTTTGTTTAATATAACATTAGCTGTTTCTTCAACAGCTCTATTTGTTACATCAATTACATGACAACCAATTCGAGAAACTACTTTGTCAAAATGAACAATTTCCTGTTTTATCCGATCTAGTTTTGCATAACTAGCATCGTCGTTTAGTCCAAGTGCAATTAAACGTTCTTTACGTATGGAATTTAATTTATCTGGTGAAATAACTAATCCAAAGCATTTCGCAGGATCGACTTGAAATAGTTCTTCTGGTGGTTCTACTTCCGGTACTAACGGCACATTTGCGACTCGATATCTCTTATGAGCTAAATATTGTGATAACGGTGTTTTAGACGTTCTCGACACACCAACCAATACGATGTCAGCAATAAGTAACCCTCTTGGGTCTCTTCCATCATCATATTTAACTGCAAATTCAATTGCTTCAATCTTCTTGAAATAATCATCATCCAATTTCCGGACAAGCCCCGGTTCTTCGAAGGGTTTTTCTGATAGATCATCTTCTAATGTATCGAGCAAAGGTCCCATTAAATCGATTGAACGTATACCATGAGTTGCACATTCATTTAATATAAAGGAACGCATATTCTTCTTAACAAGCGTATATAAAATCATTGCTTTTTGTTCTTTGGCAAGAATGACTATTTCCTTTAAATGATCGATGGTTTCAATATGCGGAAACCGCTTTAAAGAAGTGTCTTGAAGTCCTGGCCGGAATTGACTGACAGCTGCTTTGGCAACTAGCTCACCTGTTTCACCTATCGAATCTGATACGATAAAAATATGTAATCTATTCAACTTTTTCCTCACCTCATATATCGTGACTTTCTGCCAATGACAGAAAAGCACCTGTAATATTGGTTTTTGTTAACCGTCCAATCACTTCATAACCATCCGAATGTTCTTGCACGATGGGTAAAGCATCGATTTGTTTATCAATTAACTTCTTTGCAGCATGAATGAGCAAATCTTGTTTAAAGCAATACGTAATATTAGGCATTCTAGTCATAATAATATGAACAGGAATTTTATTTAAATCTTGTTGTCCTAGACTTGTTCGCAAAAGATCTTTGCGTGATAGAACTCCAGTTAAATAAGCATTTTTATCAACAACAAATAATGTTCCAACATCTTCTAAAAACATATGACAAATGGCATCATAAACGGTCATATGCTCAGTAACTACAATAGGAATAGATTGGAAATCTCTGACTTTCATACTCATCATGCTATCTGTTACGGCTTGACCCGTTTTCTTACCAGAATAAAAGTAACCTACTCTTGGTCTTGCATCTAAAAAGCCAGCCATTGTTAATATAGCCAAGTCTGGTCGAAGTGTAGATCTAGTTAAATGGAGCCTTTCTGCAATTTGCTCTCCTGTAATAGGCCCATTCCCTTTAACAATCTCTAATATACCTTCTTGACGTTTATTAAGTTCGATCGATCTCACCACCTCTAAAAGTGTTATACTCAATCTTAAATATTATATACTAATTGAAATACATAATCTAGTTAATAAGATGTAATT
>JBFELW010000391.1:0-2821 GCA_041551995.1 Paenisporosarcina sp. | reverse complement strand
AATAGCATCTACATGAAATATGGCACGACTTGTCTTCTTAACATATGCGGCCAATTCGGCAATAGGTTGTATAGAGCCTATCTCGTTGTTAATATGCATAAGACTGACAAGAACTGTATCTTTTCTTAATGAATTCTGTAACATGTCTACTGGTACGAATCCTTCTTCATTCACATCCAAGAACTCAACTTCGAAGCCTTCTTTTTCTAATTGTAGCATCGTCTCAATCACTGAAGGATGCTCAATTCTTGACGTTAGGATATGTCGTCCTCGATGACTCATGCTCTTCGCAATACCTGTTATTGAAAAATGATTGGACTCCGTTCCACCGGATGTGAAAATAACTTTATTTTCGCTCGTTCCAAGTAAAGCCGCAATTTGAGAGCGTGCCTGGTTCAATAATTGATTTGCTTCAACACCCATCTCATGAATGGAGGAAGGATTACCATAGAAGTTTTCATTAACCTTTAAGAAAGTTTCTAGAACTTCTTTACGTGGCTTCGTTGTAGCACTGTGATCCATATAATTCATCTTATTCTTCCTTTCGCAAAGAAAACCACCAACACGGTAATTGTGTGGTGGTTTCAATTGACTCTATTATGAACGCCATCCGTCTTCTTTGACAAGAACTTCGATTCGTTTCATAGCACCTGGTTCTACTTCTTCTACCGCTGTAGCTGCCTCTTCAAGTGCTTTTGAATAGCGTAATTGCCTAAATGCTGCTTCTGCCTCTAGTAAACGCTGATTCATACTCGGATGAGTTCCTCTATATCGGTTTCCATATTGAATAATTCTTTCAATTAATAAAACATTTTCCAGCATTTCCTTCGATTTCTGATGCACTTCATGAATACACTTATCTGCTTTTGACAAATAGGAGTCCACTAATTTCATATTTAGTGGTACTTCTTCAAGACTTTGCATCACCAGATAGATGTGTTCCTCTGCTTCTTCTAATCGAGCATCCATTTCTTCAGGAATACCTGGTATGTTTGCCTTGTTAACCATTCGGTCCGTCTCATGAAGTAAACGTTTTAAATCGTTTAAATTTGTACGAGCTCTAATTTCATCAATTCGTAAGTTTTTTAAGCTATTTGCAAATTGATCTTGCTCTTCATACAGGTTTTCTAAATCATTGGCGATCAGCGTTAGCTCTTCTTGCAAACTTGAGTACGCTAACTGTTCCTCACTTGCTCGATGAGCCAACATCTCATATCTTTTTTGTAGTGATTCAATTTGCTTCAGACAAACTTGAGGGATCTCAGCTTCTTTTTCAGGGAGACGATAGCTCTGTTGAACATAAGCGGCTTCATCATTAGTTTGTCGTGTTATTGTGGTCACTTCTGCCAATCGTACTTCAGTTGGTTGTCTATGTTGGTCTACATATCTCTTCGCCAACACTTCTTTTTCCAGAAGGTCATAAAACATTTCAATTTCTTCTTTTATTTCTTCTACTCTTGGAATAACATGCGAAATTTCTAATAGAACTACCGATTCTTTTAATTCTATTAGTTCTTCTTCTAACTTATCTAGTTGATGCGTCATTTCAAGATGTTCCAAGTAGTAAGATTGTGCTTCCATCTCACGTTGCCCATTTCTAAGCTCATGGATGTGTGAAGGAATCTTATTCTGAATATCTGTTAACAACGAAGGAATTTCATGTAATATTTCAAATAAGTTTTGACCTACTTGACAAACTGCAATAACAATTTCTCGAGCTTTTAAATAATTCCCTTCGCTTGTTAAACGATCATATTCATCAAATTGAGGGACAAATTGTTCTAATTTTTTCTCAAGAGGTCCTGCAGCAGCTCCAAAAGAATGTTGATGTGCTAATAAAGTTTTTCTAGCAGAGCGATATTGTTCTTGTAATTGCTCAATTTCAATACGATTCTTTTCTTCACTACCTATTAATTCTTCCAGCTCTGTTAGTATAAGTGACAATAGTTTATCACATTCATGAATACGTTCAGAAATTTCTTTTTCTATAGCAGAAGCATGCTTAAATCGAAACTTATCAATACTATCTTCTGCATCAAACAGTAGGTCATCAATTTTAGGCATATGTACATCCATAATTTCAGTCCAAGTATTTCTCCAACTTTCAAACATCTCTTCTGTTTGACCATTCATGTTTAACTGTTTAACTTTTGTCATTTCTTCTAAAATTGGTTTGTTTTGAATTTGTTGTTTTTCAGTTTCAAGCCGCTCAATCTCAATAACATGTTTGCGTCTGAACGAAAAACCGACTACGAGTAGTGCAATTAGTACGATGATTGCAATGATGATATAATTCATCGTAAGCCCCCTGTTCCAAAATCACGGTCTATGCCATTTCATACATGTAATCTTACCATGAAAAACATGAACATGCTGACGAATTTGCAAGAATTTTGTTGAAATAATGAAAAAAGTTATAACTGCTCTTAGGAGGTGCATTGTTTTGAAGCAAGATGGTCATATTCATAGTCCTTATTGTCCTCATGGAACATCAGATTCATTTGAACTATATATTGAAAAAGCAATTGTTAACCAGTTCACACATATTACGTTTACAGAGCATGCTCCAGCACCTAATGGATTTATCGATACAGTCCCTGATCAAGATAGTTTTATGAAATATGAACATCTAGATTCATACATCATTGAACTCCAGAAGTTAAAAGAAAAATATGCGAGATTTATAAATATCCGTATTGGTCTTGAAGTAGATTACATAGAGGGCTATGAAAAAGAAAGTAAACACTTATTAGATAAAATTGGTCCATACCTTGATGATTCTATATTATCTGTTCATTTCCTTCTATTTGACGAAAATTTT
>JBFELW010000390.1:0-2825 GCA_041551995.1 Paenisporosarcina sp. | reverse complement strand
TTTCTTGTACGTAAATGAATAGAAAGGTTCGCAATATCTTGTTTCAAAATATGCGTTAGCCACTCCTCCCACTCATTTACATCCTTATCGCCAAGTCGTGTTTTCACGCTGACAGGCAGTCCGCCCGCTTTTGCTGCTTGAATAAGTTCTCCCGCAACGTCTGGACGCAGAATAAGGCCACTACCTTTCCCTCTCGATGTCACATTCGGTACAGGACAGCCCATATTAATATCGATGCCTTTAAATCCTAGCTCTGCCATGCCAATACTCATTTGACGGAAGTATTCGGGATTATCCCCCCAAATATGTGCCACCATTGGTTGTTCATCTTCTGTAAAAGTCAAACGACCACGCACACTGTTCACGCCCTCTGGATGACAATAGCTATCCGAGTTTGTAAACTCTGTGAAAAATACATCCGGTCTACCGGCTTTACTTACTACTTGACGAAAAACAACATCTGTCACGTCTTCCATTGGTGCAAGTACAAAAAATGGTCGTGGTAAATCACGCCAAAAATTATCTATCATTTCAAACTCAAATCCTCTCACTATGGATACAACTTCAAGCTCATTTATAATTTGTGTGAAACTATTGTGAAAATCGTAAATGTTTATTTTAACGAAAATCGGTCCTAAATGGTATTTTTATAAATAAAAAAACAGATGGTATATCATCCGCTTTTCAATTATACCAGCTGCAACCAAGTTACAGACTCAATATGTGATGAGTGTGACGGTAGATAAACAAAAAAAGTATTAGTGTGTGCATTCACCTTGTACTAATCAATAAATTACACATCCTCAACCTCTATTAGAGTCCATAGTTCTCTTTCCATTAATAGAACTAAATCATCCACCTTATAATCCATAGATGAATCGGCCATGTACCAGTGTACAACTTTGTGACTCTATTGTTTTCTATACTAATATCATCCCATTCAAGTGTTCCCCAATTTCTACAATCATATGACATTAAAACAAAATCGTAAATGTGTGATCTTCTAAATAATTGCTTGTCTCTTAGTCAAAGATTAATTTGTCATAACCATCACCAGTAACCAAGGAATGTAAGAGTACAAAATCAGACTTATAATTAAATAATATTTTCGCATCAAAACTTTCGGTAGGTTGTTTCTATTAAGGACCATTTATAAAAGGTTGTATCGTATCCAATGTATTTAAATCAATACAAAAATTCTATAGTCTCTAGGTTTCCTCTTATTTCGAAGTAGGTTCAATATAATTTAGATCCAACAGAACCCTTCTCTTATTTACAGTCAACACTTGTAATGGTGCTTCTCGTTTGAAAGTGTACAAGCATGTATACCATGTATATTATTATGAGCAATAAACAACCTCTACTTCAGGCATTTCACAACAAGAGTAAATATGTAATTTCAAGATATATCAGATATTAACTACCTGATAGTTCGCACTCTGTCTGATGGATATTACGGAAGCTTCTTCGAAACGAAGAAGGGCTAAGCGCTAATTTTGGTTGGTAGCGGATACCAAGGGGAAAATCCTAAGACTTTCAAGAGACATATAAACTGTGTTTTTCTAACTGAACAAAGTTGAGTAAATAGCCCCCACCCACAGTTTGGTTGGTTTTTTATTGCCAATAAATAAAATGCTCAGCAAAGTAAAAAGACCACCCACAATTAAGTTAGCGGTCCACCAAGGTAATCATCATAAATTTCAGTAAATTTAGAAGAATATGCTGTAAATTAGAGATACCAATGCTACTCCGCTAAGAAAACCAAAAATCGCAACAGCTCGATTGCTAAATTTGCTCATAGACTACACCTCCAGTATGCCAATGAATCTTAAAACACGCTTCTTCATACCGGTTCCTCCTTTTTAATCTTCCCTTTATTATAGTTTTACAAAAAAATGTTAAATGCCTCTAATTAAAAACAGGTGAACGCAAGATAATCCAAGATATCAGATTCAATATCTAGTTCTTCGAGTAACGCTCGTGTCGTTAAGATGTAAGGTCTATAATCCTTGTTCTTTTAGAGTAAAAATCAACTTATTTCTTACCTGATACTTCTCTATTTAAATTCTTTGTTTTTATCAACGCAGTCAATTCTCTGAAAAGGGAGAAATATATATAAATTAATAACACGATAAAACCATACTTAAACACCGGCCTTAAATCTAAAAAATCATATCGATAAACAAAGATAATGAGTTGCATCATTATTAGTACAGATAAGGTGAAAAAGAAAGAAATTAATTTTTTATATTTCTTACAAATAGACATCAAGAGCGCATAACTCACAAAAATTAAAATAGTGAGCCACCTAAAAATTAATTCTACTGTTTCCATTTATACTGAATACACCCCTCTTCACTATAAAACTTACCTCTTTATAAATTACCAAAACAAATAATGGAAAAAACCCATACATCCCAAGGAAACTGAACTGGAAAATAAATCATCATAACGTCTTGTCAATCCATTTCCAAATTAATTTTAACCAAGACAGAGAGAACTGAACTAATAATGAAGACAACAATGTCTCGTGAATGTATTAATCACATCTCCTCCCTTTTCAACACCTAATATACCATAATATACCATATATAAAGCGTTATTGCTCATACAATTAGTGTCAGGTACCTCCCCTTGACTTTTTTATTCTTCTCCAAAATAAATTTTATTGAACCGACATAAATCGGGTATATATCACTAACGCACAAATTTAGTGGAGGTCTTAATATGTCACGATATCAATATCAATTTGAAACACACTGGAAGTTCGAAGCTGACATCGAACAGATTTGGGAACTCATCAATGGGTTTGACCATGGTGATTG
>JBFELW010000389.1:0-2851 GCA_041551995.1 Paenisporosarcina sp. | reverse complement strand
TAATTATTCTATCATTAACAATATGTCTACCCGTTTTTGTCGGGATTTTAGGTGCATGTTTCCCTGCATTTAAAGCATTGCGAACAAATTCTTACAACGTTTTAAAAGAAAATGTTTAATATGTAATCAAAATTTAGTAACACTATAACTTTTAAGGTTTTTCTAAAGAACGAGCAAACAATAAGAAGAGAGTAATTATTACAAAAATAATAAAAGCCAGAGAATTAATTTCCTGGCTTTTACAACTTTAAATTGATTTTTATAAATTTTATCTCCTCTTCTGTACAATTCTTCTCCCCATAACGAACCCTTTCATAGATAGGGATAATTTCTATTGGTCCATTAATTCGCTCAAACCATTCATTAATGGTCTCTGCTTCTTTTTTCATTTTCCCCACACTTAGTCGAGTTTCCCACCTTTGTAATAATCTACGTGTTTCATTTATTTGGATATTTGTAGCTGCTTTTTTTTCTTTATTAGATGTAGTTATATCATGTTTAACTTTATTTTTTAATGCGACTGGTTGTTTTTGAGCTTCTTCAATTTCGTAATGGTTATTGTTACTCCTTTCTCTTTTCTTTTTGGAATGCTTTATGAAAAAATAGGTTATCGTTAACAATAAAATGATTAAAGGTATATAAAAGGCAGCTGTTTTATTCATATTCCCAGGACTTGAACTTACGAATGGTGCAAATTTGTCCTTTAAGAACATTAGGACAGGTATACCTTCATCCACACCTACTTTGTCTTCTAAGACGGTCATTTCTCCAGAAGGAGGCTTTGCAAATCCGTCTAATTCTTCATTTCCATCTTTCCCAAATGTAGACTTAATTTGATTAGTTAATGAAAGAGAAGTATTTGCAACTAAACCACTAAGAAATATACCAAATACCAGAAATAGGGACATGAGAAGAACTTTCTGTTTCATTTAAATTAAATCCTCCATTTACTGTTTTATTTGAACCCAGTCTTTGAAAAGAGTAGGGTCAGGAGGCGTTCCGATTACAAGTGCCAAAGAGTTTCTATCCTTTAACCTAAAAACATAATTATAAAAACTTATAGTTGATAAAAAAATTCCTTTTGTCTCGATTAAAGTGACGGTTTCAATCATTTTTTTAAGTTGCGATCTACTCGAATGGCTATCTACTTTAAGAACTCCATCTTGTAATGTAGTGTAATTCACCAATAATTCTACCTTACACCCTTCCTTAGAGAGGACGTTATAAGCTGACACTGCATATTCAATGAGTTCTTCCATATCATGGCGTAATTGAAAACTCAAATTTCCAACAATATTTAAAAAAATCGAGTACTCATTTCCATTCACTTTTTCATATTTTTTTGCCACTATCTTATTTTCCTTAGCAGTTGCTAACCAATGAATATGGCGAAAACTTTCATTTTCATAGTTTTTGGTCCCCATTATTTTGGTTTCATCCATATAGAAAGAATGATTTGTCATTCTATTCCCATGAATAATTGATTGTAATTTAATTTCATTTATCTTTAGTATTCTTGGTAATACGATAAATGAAGGAAGAACTTTTCTAGGATATACTAGACGGAAGGCTTGTAAATGAAAGGGGTCCTTAATAAATATTTCGAAATTTGACCAGCTATGATGTCCACGACTTTTACCTTTAATGAGCACTTTAACCATCTTTTTCGAGTTAGGTTGCACATCGACAATAATCTTTTCCATAGAACTTTCTTTGTTCTCCGAATCTAGAAAAACAATACCCTTGTCGTTCTCACTCTCAATACGAACTTCTAAGTTGAAAAGAGGGAGCAGAGAGTCGTTCGAAATCTCAATGAAACATTCCTCCAGATCATCTACACTTGAAGAGAGACTATACTTTTTGAATGTCCAGGAAACCTTACTGTGCACAGTTTTAAGATACATAAAGGATAACAAGACCAAACTAAAGAAGAAGGCGATTAGGACCACGATTATATAGCTTTCCAAGAAATTAAATACTAAAAAAAGCACAGCCAATAAACTTAAGGTAATAGGCGATGAGAAGTATGTCTTTTCTTTTGCTACTATCATCTTGACTCTACAGCAACAGGAGTTAGGTCTATTATTTCCTGTACTATATGTTGTTTAGTGGTTTTCACTTCACCTTCTACATTTAATGAGATTCTATGGGCTAATAAAGGTTGGGCCAATACTTTTACATCATCAGGAACGCAAAAGTCCCTACCATGGATAAATGCACGTGATTGAATTGCTCTCATAAAGGCTAGTGAACCCCGAGGACTAACTCCAATTTCGACGTATTTATGATTTCTCGTGCTATAAATGATTTTCATTAGATAATCCTCAATATCATCTGAAATTAACACTCGTTTTACTTCTTCTTTTAAACTAATAATCTCTTTAATTGATATGACACTTTCAATTGTTTCAATGGGGTTGGCCGCTCTAAATCTCTTGAGCATTTTTTTCTCGTTTTCATAAGAAGGATACCCCTGTTTAATCGTTAATAAGAAACGATCTAATTGAGCTTCTGGTAATGGGAATGTACCTATCGAATCAAATGGATTCTGCGTGCCAATTACAATGAAAGGTTTCGGTAATGGGTAAGATTCCCCGCCTAGTGTGACATTCTTTTCTTCCATGAGCTCCAGTAGGGCAGATTGCGACCTTGGTACTGCCCGATTTATTTCATCAATTAATAGAACATTACTAAAAACAGGACCTTTTCTCACTTTAAAATCACTTGTTTTGACATCGAAATACTCTTGCCCAATTATGTCTGATGGTAAAGTGTCTGGTGTGAATTGTAATCGATTAAATGTACCTTCAATGCTTCTAGAAAAACATTTAGCCATCGTAGTCTTGCCAGT
>JBFELW010000388.1:0-2862 GCA_041551995.1 Paenisporosarcina sp. | reverse complement strand
TAAAGTTGACGATTCTATTAAAAAGACAGTGACTTTTCAAAAACATAATTTATTAAAAGATACATATGACAGTTCATTCGATTTAATTGTTTGTCGTAATGTGATGATTTATTTCACTGAAGATGCAAAAAATCAAATCTATACGAATTTTGGACAATCACTACGAAAAGATGGTATTTTGTTTGTAGGAAGTACGGAACAAATATTCAATCCAAGCCGCTACGAATTAGAAACGGAAGATACATTCTTTTACCGAAAAAAATAGCTAATACGACTGTCCGAGAGAAATTTCGGACAGTTTTCTTATAGAAGGTGATCTGAAGGAGTCATTATAAGGTAGGACGGTTTAATGAGATTATTATCCTCCTTCCACTCAAGGGACACTGTAAAATAGATTCCTTACTCATTAATTTATATAAACCGATAGGCTACTTACAGAGCTCGAATGATCTCTATAATGTGATTTGTATCCCACAAATTTATAAAATACAGACAATGAAAATAAAAAAAGAATATGGTATAGTGTTATTTAAAATACTTTAGCGAGTTGAAGGGGGAAAGTGTTATGCGTTATTTAACAGCTGGTGAGTCTCATGGACCACAATTAACTGCCATTATTGAAGGATTGCCTGCGGGCCTAACTATTACAACGGACATAATTAATAAAGATTTAAAAAGAAGACAAGGAGGCCATGGAAGAGGGCGTAGAATGCAAATAGAAACGGATACAGTCGATATTACGTCTGGCGTTCGCCATGGTAAAACATTAGGCTCTCCAATTGCTCTTGTAGTTTATAATGACGACTGGAAGCACTGGACACATGTAATGGGTATTGAACCCCTTTCTGATGATGTAAATCCTGAGGACGTCAAAAGAAAAATCACACGACCAAGACCAGGACACGCTGATTTAGTTGGTGGCATGAAATATGGACACCGTGATCTACGAAACGTATTGGAACGTTCCTCTGCACGCGAAACTACTGTACGCGTGGCTGTTGGATCGGTTGCAAAGCAAGTGTTAGCTGAACTAGGTATCAACATCGTTTCACATGTTATAGAAATAGGTGGAGTTAAAGCGGATCCAGCTTCTATTGAAGGTTTATCCGCCAAGAAAATCCGTGAAGTTGTGGAAGTAGACCCTGTTTACTGCGTGGATCCTGTGGCTTCGAAAGAAATGGTCAAAGCCATCGATGAAGCCAAAGAAAACGGAGATTCAATTGGAGGAATTGTTGAAGTAATTGTAGAGGGAGTTCCCGCAGGAATCGGCAGCTATGTGCATTATGATCGAAAACTTGATGCTAAACTTGCTATGTCCATAATGAGCATAAATGCATTTAAAGGTGTGGAAGTAGGATTAGGCTTTGAAATGGCACGTAAACCGGGAAGTCAAGTTCACGATGAGATAGAGTGGGATGAAGAAATGGGTTATACGCGCACAACAAATCGGTTAGGGGGACTCGAAGGAGGTATGTCTACAGGAATGCCAATTGTAGTTCGAGGGGTAATGAAGCCGATTCCAACGCTATATAAACCATTGCAAAGCGTAGATATTGAAACGAAAGAACCTTTCAAAGCAAGTATTGAACGTTCGGACAGCTGTGCAGTTCCTGCAGCTTCAATCGTAGCAGAGCATGTAGTTGCTTGGGAGATAGCATCGGCAATACTAGAACAATTTCATAGTGACCAGATGCAGAAATTAGTTGAAGCAATTACGGAACACCGGTCGTATACAAAGGAGTTCTAAAAATGAAAACTATTTCAATCGAAACAAAAGATAAACAATATATTGTTCACTTAGGGGTGGATGCATTTAAGAATGCCCTTCCACAATACAAAAAACAATTAGACCAGGCTGATCAAATTGTCATTATTGCGGATGAAAAAGTAGCAAAGCTTCATCTGAATCGGTTATTGAATTCTTTGCAGTCGATTGTTAGAACAACTGTTCATGTGTACCATATCCCAGAAGGGGAAGCTTGCAAAACAATGGAATCGTATTTTGATTGTCATAGTTTTCTACTGGAAAAGGGTTGCACGAGGAAATCCATTTTGTTTGCTTTTGGTGGAGGTGCTTGTGGTGATTTAACGGGTTTTGTAGCATCAACGTATATGCGAGGTATACCGTTTTTTCAATGTCCCACTACGATTTTAGCCCATGATAGTGCTGTTGGCGGCAAAACTGCAATTAATCATCCCAAAGGGAAAAATATGATTGGCTCTTTTTATCAACCAGAAGCAGTGGTTTATGACATGTCATTACTAAAAACACTTCCTTTACACGAAGTACGTTCTGGAATGGCTGAGGTCATTAAACACGCGTTAATTTCAGATGAAAAGTGGCTTCATGAATTGTTAAGCATTGAATCCTTTTCAACTCTTTTAGAAAAAGATCTGATGGAGCATCTTGAAAAGGGTATTCGCGTAAAAGCAGAAATCGTTAGGCAAGATGAATTTGAAAAGTCTATAAGAAAATACTTAAATTTAGGTCATACATATGGTCATGCCATTGAAAATTTAGCGGGATATGGCACTATTACACATGGTGAAGCTGTAGCTATCGGTTTAATATATGCACTAATTCTTAGTGAACAAAATGGTCAATTGGATAGCGAACTTGCTAATAAATGTTTTAAAGCTTTGACAAATTTCGGCTTTTCATTTAATCAATTAAAAAATCATTCTTATGAAGATTTATATAGAGCAATGATACGAGATAAGAAATCATCTCATGGAGAGATTCACTTTGTTTTATTAAATAAAATAGGAGAGCCTTACATGAAGGTTATTTCAAAAGAAGTTGGCCAAAGTGCAGACATACAACTTAGAAAATGGGTAGAGGAGGTACATCATTGATACGAG
>JBFELW010000387.1:0-2877 GCA_041551995.1 Paenisporosarcina sp. | reverse complement strand
ATTATTGGTCCCTCGTATGGAATGGTAACGAGAGGTGGCAAACTGTATGAATTAAACCTTAAAGACAATGTTGTAACTCCAGTAATCGAAGAGCTAACAGCAAGAGAAGAGATTATGTCCCTTAAAGTGAATGCAGACGGTACGTTCACGTATCAAAAACATGTTTATGATAATGATGATTATAATTATGATGAAACTCACATAGAAGAAGGTACCCTTCCGATACCAGTGGCTAAATAACGGAGTGAATTTCCTCTGAAATATAAAATGAGCTTGGAAAATTTCCAAGCTCATTTTATATTAAATAGGGTTTAGTTTACAAATCATATTTAGCTAACTGTTCTCCCCAAGGAGCCATTTCTTGTTCAACAAAACCTGCCTTTTTGTATGTGAATCTAGCTCCATCATTGTCAGGTTGGTAGCCAATCATAATGCATGTAATTTGGCGTTGGTTTCTGCTTTCTATATCTGCAATTACAGCCTGAGTGAACGATGGTATCGTTTAAATAATATAAGGACCTATTATAAAGAATAAGAAAAGTAAATTCATTATTGTCGTGTACAGCAATAGTTGATTGAAATTATCTTCCGTCACTTTTGTTCGTGTTAGGAACACAGGTAGAAGAGAACCGATTCCTGCGATGACGATAACAAGATAAACATGCCATACTTCTAATAAATAGGGTGCACTAGATATCATTCTTTCGGGATGAAGAATAGAAGAGAAAATGAAAAGTTGACTAAGGATTAGTCCGATTGTATTCATATAGAATGCCACTTGGAATGCGTAAGGTTTACGCAACGCTTGAAGACCGATGAGTGTTAAAAAAACAATACCAAGTGCCGGAATTAACCATGTAAAGGAAAGTAAGATAAGGACTACACCCGTAACTAATAGGGTAAATAGATTAAACAATGTTTGTTTATAGTCACCTTCTAAAACATGTTCACTTTGCAAGCGTTTCTCATCAGTAGCTGAAGAATACATAAGTGATCTTTTATTACCTTTCAATTTAAAGTAGGCGATAGTTTCTGCGTTAATAAGAAATGGCTGAACAAATAAATCTCCTTTTTTCGTAATGGGAGAAGCTTGCACCAAGGAAGAATCTAAACTACCTACAAAGATCTTAATTGTTTTATCTCCTTCTTGGTCATACATATAAGCTGAAAATGTGATTTTTGTGCCATCTTCATCTGTGAATAAAACTGGGTGACGTATATCAAGCAATTTAGCCCCTGATTCTTTATCAGCAAAATCAAGCTTAGTCAATGTAGGGCTTTGATTATCAGTTAAATTAAAGGTGGCGCTACGAATAACTTTAGTTCGTTTCCCACCGGATAAATTTTCAGTATCAATTATCAAGCTAAACTGGTCGTTATCCCCACTACCAATTTGCATAGAGGACAAGTTTTCACTTGAACTTAAGTCAAATTGGAATAATTCTTTATAGTCATTTGTTACATCAATAACAGCATAACGATTTTCTTGCATATTGAACGTTAAAATAAAAATCCGTTCGCCGACAATGTTAGAAGTATAGACTGGGTATTCAGGTGTAAACGAAACAGGAGGTTGCTCTCCTTTTTGAATAACTACTTCTTGATTGGTTAACCAGTAAACAAGTGTCTCGCCAGATTTTTGGAAGTTCTCTACATTAGATGAGATAATACTTTCCTCTTGATTGGAAATTGATCGAACTAGAGAATTATCTTGAATGAAGTATGTAGTTATTCCGTCACTCCACGTATTTTTATATGGATTTAATTTAGAATTAGTCCACTTTTTAGTACACTCCAGATCTTTAGAACAATCTATAAAATCTAGCTTTTTAAAGTTTAGTAGACTAATTCCATAGCCGGTTTCTGTAGGAATACTTATTACTTTTTTATAATCTCCCTCAGTTCCATGGAAGGTAAATGAACGGCTCCATTCTTCAGAAGGCGGTTCTGTTTGACTTTCAAGTACAAAAAAGTACTGAAACCCGATTAATACAGTAATAAGTAAAACGTTTAAAAAGATCAATGTTTTTGTCATATCCATATTCACTTCTAACTATTGTTATTTTTGTATATGTAATAGATTACCATATATTTGTAAGGAAGTGGGAGTAAATATTTGTATGACTTAATTAACGATTTCTCGAAGTATTCGGATAAATAAAGGAGTGAATTTCCTCTGAAATACAAAATGAGCTTGAAAAATTTCTAAGCTCATTTCATATTAAAAAAGTGTTTAGTTTACAAATCATATTTAGCTAGCTGTTCTCCCCAAGGAGCCATTTCCTGTTCAACAAAACCTGCTTTTTTTACGTGAATCTAGCACCATCATTATCAGGTTGGTAGCCAATCATAATGCATGTAATTTGACTTTGCTTTTTGCTTTTTAAATCCGCAATTATAGCCAAAATGGCTTGGTAACCCAAACCTTGACCTTGGACACAATGATCAATCATTAAACCGTAACTACAGTAATTCATCCGGATCAATTCCATACAGTGCAAAACCAACCATCGTTTCATTCAAGTAAACGCCCATGGCTGTGAAGTCTTTTAAAATCTGAACTTAAACTATTGTTTAAATAAAATAAGGACCCAGTATGAAGAATAAGAAAATTAGATTCATTAATGTCGTGTAAAGCAAAAGTTGATTGAAATTATCATCTGACACTTTTGTTCGTGTTAGGAACACAGGTACAAGAGAACTAATTCCTGCGATGACTATGACAAGATAAACATGCCATACTTCTGATAAATAAGGTGCACTAGCTATGATTCTCTCAGGATGAAAAATAGAAGAAAATATGAAAAGTTGACTAAGGATAAGCACAATCGTATTCAAATAGAATGCCACTTGGAATGCATAGGGTTTACGTAACTT
>JBFELW010000386.1:0-2882 GCA_041551995.1 Paenisporosarcina sp. | reverse complement strand
GGTACACTAACGGTTAGAACAGCAGAATGTCCTTCGTAATTTGACGTAATAGATGTTGTACCATATCCCATTAGTTCAACTTTCCCACTTATCACTTTAGCGACAGCTGTGTTGGAAGATGACCAGTCTGCTTGATTCGTTACGTTTTCACTAGTCCCATTTTGATAAATAGCTGAAGCTGTAACATCTTGAACTTGGCCTGGAACACCTGATATTGAATTGGCGCTAAGCTTTAGACTCGTTATCGAGTTTTCCTCAACTCCTACAATGGGCTCTGTGAATGAACTAGCTTGAATATAACCATACCCATAAAATACATCTCTTCCAACTTGACCTAAATCTTGCGTATGTTCAATCAATACATTGCGAAGTTCTTTATTCGAAAGTAATGGATAAGCTTGTTTCAATAAAGCCAGTTTACCCGTTACATAAGGTGTAGCCATAGAAGTACCACTCATATATGCATACTGATTTCCTATATATGTACTTAAAATTTTTACCCCTGGTGCCGCTACCTCTACTGCTGGTCCAGTTGAAGAAAAACCAGCTCGTGTTAAATATCGATCCACTGCCCCTACGCCAATAACTGACGAGTAACGTGCGGGGTAGTCAACCGAATCGTCTAACCCATCGGAAGAACCATCATTTCCGGCAGCAGCTACCAAGATGATCCCACTGTCATAAGCCTGATCGATGGCTAATTGTAATGCAGTAGAATCGGTTTGTGACCCTGCACTTAAATTAATAATATCCATTCCATTTGCAATCGACCAATCAATTCCTTCTATTATATCGGATAAATAGGCATCTCCTTTTTGATCAAAAGCTTTCACTGCATAAATTTCCGATTCATACGCAACCCCTTTTACACCTATACTATTATTTCGTGCAGCAATAACACCAGCAACATGTGTTCCGTGTCCCTGATCATCGCTGTAAGAAGTTGTATAGTCTACTGTTGAAATGCCTCCAGTAATTGTCAAATCACTATGTGCGGAGATACCGGAATCGATTACGGCCACTTTTACCCCTTTGCCTGTAAAGCCTGAATCCCAGGCAAGTGGTATATGGGTAGATTGAATTCCCCAATCCTCAATTTGAGCGTTGAGTTGGATTAGAATATCTTCTTCTACCGATTTTACGGCTGGATCTTCAAGAAGTGTATTGATCATATCTTCCGGGACCTCAACAGTTGCCACGGTGATCTCGTCGAATATTCCCTTTATCTCACCATCTACTTCTTCAACAGTTTCATTAATTTCCTGTTCACTAAGTGTCTCATCAAAAACAACAATCATTCGCTTCGTATCATGATTATTGGCCGCAGCTGTCTCACCGTAATAAACCGAAAACAGTAGAGCAACGGACAAAAAACAATAAACAAAATTCTTCAAAGTAAAACTCCTTTCTTTCTATCTAAGAGCTAACTAAAAAACTGCGTATGTATAATTCTAAAATCATATCCTTATGTACCCGAGAGTCATATCTTCGAACTCTTTTTATTCATAAACCAATTGAATAAGATTCACCTTTAGTTATCAATCATAGACTAAAGAACAACTTAGCATTACTTTTAACTTATGAAAATAGTATAATAGTAGCAATAGCATTGGATAGGAAGAAGGGATTATAATGTTTTGTACTAAATGTGGTGCGAAGATTGATGAGGGAGCCAGATTTTGTAAAGATTGCGGTCAACCGATAAAAGAGGTTCGTACGAAAGCATATAGCCAAACTGCACTTATAGTAGCCAGTATATTTGTCACTTTGCTGATTTTTGCAGGGGTTGGTTATAAAATAATCTCAGTTCTCAACGAACCAAGTGAGCCTAAAATGATAACAACAGCTTCAGATACTTCACCTCAACAAGTAACTAAGCCAGTCGAAAAAATCGAGACCAGTCAACCCGTTACAAAAAAAGAACCAGAAATTAAACCCTTAGAAGAAAAGGAAAAAACTCAAATTATCAAAGAATCGCAATCCCGTGTGTACACCATCTTCACAGAAACTAGCTTAGGCTCAGGTTTTCTTTTCGAAGAAAAAGGAACAGTCATCACCAATGCCCATGTGGTCGCGGGCTACAATGAAGTCGTCCTTAGAAACGTTAACGGTCAACAAACAACAGGAACAGTCATCGGAATATCTGATCTATATGACGTGGCATTAATCCAAGTGGATGAGTATATAGGTTTACAGCCGCTAACAATAGAAACCCTTGAAACGGATATTGGTACAGAAGTTATTGCCCTAGGCAGTCCGCAGGGTTTAGAAAATTCAGCTTCTATTGGTTACCTAACCGGACTTAATCGAACATTTGAATCAGAATTCCAGTACGAAAACGTCTATCAAATCGATGCGCAAATTTCACCTGGAAGCAGTGGTGGTCCCCTTCTCGATGCGGAGACAGGTAAGGTGATTGGCATTAACTCTGCCTTGCTAACTGCCGATCAATCCATCGGGTTTTCCATTCCTATGTACACCATGCTTGACTTGATTCAAAGCTGGTCCGATTCACCTATGACTGCTAATGAAGTCGTTAATGTATTCTCGTTTTACGATGATTATGTATACGATCCCGAGTCATCGGCCAAAGCTGACTCATACTACGAAGACTATGAAGAGTCAGAAGACTATTCGAGTGAATATGAGTATTACTTTGATGAAAATACCCTGACAGAATTTGTCCTTTATTTCCGTGACAACTATGAACTCGCTCTTGACTATGAAGACTTTTACTACATCGAAGACCTTCTTTTATATGACAGCACAGCATACTATGAGATGGAAGAATATATTGCTGACATTTCAGGTCAAGGCATGGTTTTCGATTTCTTATCAAACGAAATCACTGAGATCTACTTCGATGAAGAGCTAGCCACCGT
>JBFELW010000385.1:0-2884 GCA_041551995.1 Paenisporosarcina sp. | reverse complement strand
TTCAATCATGTCTTTATTACCAACGGCAAAACCTACACGCCAACCAGCCATATTGTATGTTTTAGATAGCGTGTACATCTCAATCCCTACTTCTTTTGCTCCTTCAGCTTGAAGAAAACTTACTGGTTTAGAACCGTCAAAACCGATGGCACCATAGGCGAAATCATGCGATACTGCAATGTTATTTTGTTTAGCAAATGCTACAGTTTTATTGAAAAATTCCAGGTCAGCTGAAGCACCTGTTGGGTTGTTAGGATAGTTTAAATACATCAATTTAGCACGGTTTTTGCTTTCATCCGAAATTGCATTGAAATCAGGTAAAAAGTGGTTTTGGGCAACAAGTGGTAATGTCTCATACTCCACGTCAGCCATAACTACTCCCGATAAATAATCAGGGTAACCAGGATCGGGTAACAACATTAAATCGCCTGGATTTAAGACGGCCATTGGCAATTCTACAAGCCCAATTTTAGTTCCAAATAAAATGGCTACTTCCGTGAATGGATCGATGTCGACATCATATTCACTTTTATAAAATGCTGCTGCAGCCTCTTTTAGTTGTCCTATTCCTCGAAATGGAGAGTATTTGTGAGTTAATGGGTTTTCAGCTGCATCTTGTAAAGCAGATACAATATGTGGTGGTGTTGGTTGATCAGGATTTCCTTGACCCAAATTTATAATATCGCGGCCTTCAGCAACCGCAGTTCCCACTTTCTTTACAAGAGTAGCAAAAAACTGCGGAGGTAATTGTTGTAGTTTTTTTGAAAGTTTCATACCAATCCCTCATTTTCATAAATAGTTGCAATCATCAGCCAAATCTTATAATGTTTTCTGTATCTTGTCTATAGGTGGTGTATCATGAAAATTGCATGTATTCAGCTCGATGTAGCATTTGCCGAGCCTGAAAAGAATTTCAACAATGTTAAAACCTTAATTGAAAAGGTGGCAAATGAAGGTGCAGAGCTTGTTGTATTACCTGAAATGTGGAATACTGCCTATGCATTAACAGAATTAGAAAAGCTCGCAGATAGTGAAGGACAACGCACGAAAAAATTTCTTTCTGAGTTAGCGCAAACACATAACATTCATATCGTTGGTGGGTCTGTGTCGACTAAGAAAGGTGAAAACTTTTATAATACGATGTATGTGTTTACGAACGAAGGTAAGTTAGTTGCCGAATATGATAAAGCCCATTTGTTTCGCTTAATGGATGAGCATCTATACTTAAAATCAGGAAATCAGAAAAACATCTTTTCATTAGGTGATATACAGGCTGGTGGGGTTATTTGTTATGACCTTCGATTTCCGGAATGGCTCCGAGCTCACGCATTAGCTGGAGCACATGTGTTATTTATTCCAGCTCAATGGCCAGATACACGAATTGACCATTGGAAAATTCTTCTGCAAGCCAGAGCTATTGAAAATCAATGTTTCGTTATTGCTGTTAACCGAAGAGGAAAAGATCCAAACAATGGATTTAACGGTCAATCGATGATTATTGCACCGTGGGGAAAAGTTTTATGGACTGGTTCCGAGCATGATGAGTATGCAGTGATTGATGTGGATTTCTCGGAAGTAGAAGAAGTGCGAAGTCGCATACCCGTTTACGAGGATAGACGCCCATC
Organism: Paenisporosarcina sp.; assembly: GCA_041551995.1. Lineage (GTDB taxonomy): Bacteria > Bacillota > Bacilli > Bacillales_A > Planococcaceae > Paenisporosarcina. The sequence goes on along the minus strand of JBFELW010000385.1, from coordinate 1,259 downwards.
CCTCTACAAACCACTTTTTGAACAAGAATGATTTTATTAAAATCGATTGTTGAATCTCTTGAATTTGAAGAGATTATCAATACCGATTTTGTAGGATTTGGAAAGCCAGATTGGATAGAAAAACGTTAAGAAAAATTCCTACTAGTTTTCTTTATGTGAAAATAGGTAAAGAGTTTAATTAGAACTCGCGCCTGCACTTTGATAAAAAGACACGTAGAGGTGCTTGTTCCCTCGGCTGTAACACTATGGTTTAAATTTAAATGCAGTTCAAAAGAACTAATAAAGAATAAATTAGTGGTATAAATTTATTACTTACTAGATATTTTTAGGTATTAATCCCGTATTTAAATTATGTGCTATACGCTATATTAATCTTAATAGATTTGAAATGAGAGATAGACGTTATTAAAATAATGGATTATAAATTTTTAAAATAGGATGGGTTTTGGATGATATTAAAAAATAACTCAAATTATAAAAATATTGTTGAAAATCTACGTGAATATAACTTAAAGAAAAGCATAAAAGCTCAATTAAAAGTAATTAACCCTCTTTTGTGCAATAAAGCAACAGATTTAAAGGACCACTTAAAAAATGCTTTAGCTAATGGGTTAATCTCTAAAAGTGAATCCGAGTTCTTAGAAATTAAAATGAAACTAGGACGTATGTGTTTGGAATTGGAACAAGTATTAGATGGTATTTATGTTTCTATCTTGTTCTATGATAGTGAACGAAATACTATTTATCATGGAGCTTGTCCGAGTGCCCCATCCGACTTTTTTGACTTCTTTAAAATGGTTAATGAACAGGGTCTTTTCGATGAAAATTGTGGCTCATGTGGGAAGGCTGTATTTGAACAAGAAGTCGTCCAAACGGATATTGAAACGAGCCCTTTATGGTCAAACTTTAAGGAGCATCCTCTTAAAGTTGGCTTCAAGTCTTGTGCTTCGATTCCATTCTATACAAGTACTGGACGACTGGCTGGAACGTTCGCCAACTACTCTATTAAACCTAACCACATATTCACATACGATGAAGTGGCTATGATTCAAGAAAAAATATATATGTACTGTGATGAAATTCAAAGCATTTCTGATCGTATTCATGAGCACACCCAAATTGGTCATACTGGTCTGACCATCTAAGTAGAAAGAGGGGAAATTGAGAATGACATTTGGAGGACGCCTTAAAAACCTTCGCTTAGAACGAAGGCTCACTATGCAAGAAGTTGCCATCCAAATCGGACTTGCTAAATCGTC
>JBFELW010000384.1:0-2891 GCA_041551995.1 Paenisporosarcina sp. | reverse complement strand
TCGTACCCGTACAAATTTTGACCCATCATTATTTTATTTCCTGGCATTTCTGTTAATGCATACTCCAGTACTTCTCTGACAGGACCAATCGGTGAAACCGCTAATGGTGGTCCACCACTATATCCCCATTCATAAGTCATAATAACAACAAAATCAACAACTTCAGCGATTTTTTTATAATCATGTCCTTCATACCATTTGCCTTCTTGTGTAGCCGATGTCTTGGGTGCTAGGGCTGCTGAGAGAATCAGACCAGTAGCCGCTGCTTTTAAACGTTTCAAAAAGTCCACATAGGCTTGGCGATCTTCAGGCCGTAAATATTCAAAGTCCACATGTATATCTTTTGCATTTTTTGCTTTAGCCTCAGCTAAAATATTTTGTATCAGCTTATCTTGTACATCCGTACTGGCGAAAATTGCTTGAGCGAGGGTATCACTAAATGCACCCTCTTCAATGTTTGAAACAACAATTGCTGATGTAATATTTTGTTCTTGAGCTACGGCTTCTAAACCACCCCAATCTATGGGGGTTAATGTACCATCTCGATTCACTTCGTATGAAAAAGGCATCATATAGGTTAATAATGGGCCACGCTTCCTTACTTCCTCTACCAGTGTTTGTGGAATCTCGTCTGTGTACCATTCTACGTAAGCATTTGTTTCAATGACTGGTCTTGTTGGACTTGGCGCTCCTGGAATTACGATGGTCTGACCAATTACTAATACGTCTGGATCATCCAACTCATTTATTGCTGTCAATGTTGCAGGATTCACACCATATTCTTGCGCAATTGAGAACAAACTGTCTCCTGCTTCTACAACATGTATCAGAATAAAACCTCCTTAACATCATTCTTTTACCATATGCTAATTCTGAATAAAACATGCTAAACTAACCATAAGGAGCGATGATAAATGGATATCTTAGAAAAAGATCGCTTTTATATGAGAGAAGCTTTACTAGAGGCAGAAAAAGCAGCCTCGCTTGGAGAAGTTCCTATAGGTGCTGTCATCACCTACAAGGATGAAATTATAGCTCGAGCTCATAATCTACGTGAAACAACTCAAAACGCAACAACCCATGCAGAGCTCCTTGCTATTCAAGACGCCTGTGAAAAAGTTGGCAGTTGGAGATTAGAAGAAACAACACTTTACGTCACGCTCGAACCTTGCCCAATGTGTGCTGGAGCAATCTTACAATCACGTATTCCACGTGTTGTTTATGGTGCTCGTGACATGAAGGCCGGTTGTGTAGATTCATTATATCGATTACTTAATGATTCTAGATTTAATCATGAGTGCGAAGTAACAGAAGGCGTTCTCTCTGAAGCATGTAGCAGTATTCTTACCCAGTTTTTTAAAAGCTTACGGGAACATAAAAAGAACCAGAAACGAACCCTATAATGGGTGCATTTCTGGTTTTCTTTTTTATACAAATTTACTTATTTTTTGTAATAACCTCTTTACCACCCATGTATGGACGTAACACTTCAGGAATCGTGACTGATCCGTCTTCTTGTTGATAGTTTTCCAAAATAGCAGCAACAGTTCGTCCCAGTGCTAATCCACTTCCATTTAATGTATGGACAAATTCTGGTTTCCCTCCCGCTTCGCGACGGAATCGAATGTTGGCACGACGTGCCTGAAAATCTTCAAAGTTACTGCAAGAAGAAATTTCGCGGTACACACCTTGAGCGGGAATCCATACTTCAATATCATATTTTTTCGCAGCTGTAAAACCTAAATCAGCTGTACACATTTTCAAAACTCGGTATGGTAAGCCAAGCAACTGAAGCACTTTCTCAGCATGTCCAGTTAATTTCTCTAATTCAGTATAAGAATCATCTGGACTAACAAAACGGACTAACTCCACTTTGTTAAATTGATGTTGTCGAATTAAACCTCGAGTATCACGACCCGCAGAGCCCGCTTCAGAACGGAAACAAGCACTATATGCTGCAAAACCTTGAGGTAACATGTCATTTGTTAAAATTTCATCACGATAGAAGTTCGTAACCGTTACTTCTGAAGTTGGGATTAAGAAGAAGTCTTCCTTTTCAATTAAAAATGCATCTTCTTAAAATTTGGGTAATTGTCCAGTACCAGTTAAGCTTGCACGGTTTGCTAGATAAGGTGGTAACATTTCTTCATATCCATGCTCTTCTGTATGCAAATCAATCATAAAGTTCATTAAAGCACGCTCCAATCGTGCTCCTAACCCACGATAGAACAAGAAACGGCTCCCTGTCGTTTTTGCTGCACGTTCAAAATCTACAATGTTTAAATCCGTCGCTATATCCCAATGTGGTTTTGCTTCAAAGCTAAATTCACGAATTTCTCCCCATTTACGATCTTCAATGTTATCATCTTCTGTTTCACCAACTGGTACACTTTCATGCGGAATATTAGGTAAACGCATCATCATGTCTTCAAACATCACTTCTACTTCACGAAGTTGCTCATCAATCACTTTAATCTCGTCGCCCACTTCTCGCATGCGTACAATTAAATCATCTGCATTTTCTTTATTTCGTTTCATCGTTGCAATTTGGCCAGATACTTCATTACGCTCCGCCTTTAACACTTCTGCTTTTCCGATTAGTTCGCGACGTTTACTATCCAATTCTTTAAATTGTTCAAAGTTTCCTAAATCTTCTCCACGTTTTTCTAGTTTGGCTTTTACTTCTTCGTAATTATCTCTGATTCGTTTTACATCTAACATGACTGTTTCCTCCTTAAATTATGATGATGGAAAGTGAAGGTAAAGCTTTTAGACAACAAAAAAAGCCCTCAATCCCCTTGGAAAGGGACGAGAGCTACCCGCGTTGCCACCCTGATTGATTTGTCCATACGAACAAATCCACTTGTCTCATAACGGCTTTTCAACCGGCT
>JBFELW010000383.1:0-2905 GCA_041551995.1 Paenisporosarcina sp. | reverse complement strand
GTGACTTAGACTATGTAGCTAATGCTGCAAGATCCAAAGAGATTGAATATGCGATGAGCAATTCTCTGGGCTTTGGTGGACATAATGCAAGTTTATTATTTAAAAAAATATAAGTCATTTAAGTCTCCTCTTTTATGAGGAGACTTTTTTTATTTCAGGCTTTATTACCGCTTTTGCTAATCATTATTGTTTTGGAAAAAGCTGTATAGCTAGTCCGATAAAAAGGAGTAACTTTTTCATACTAAAATTAATATTAAGAACTTTACTTAAAGTGATTTTTAATTTGGAAAAAACAAATGCTTTTACCAAATCCTTGCTATTACTGGGTTTCTAGATTTAAGAAAAATAAAAATTACCAATTTTCAAAAAAAGATATTGCAGATGTAATAATTCTGTAATAGAATTTAAAACTAGGTAATCAATTAACTGAATACTTAAAATTTGCTAAAAACTTTTTTTCCACTACATCTTTGCATGTGCATGAGAGGAGTAAAACAGCTTGAATAACACTCAAAATCTTTTAACTATTAAAGACTTACATACTGGATTTCGTATAAAAGATACATATTTTAATGCAGTTGATGGTGTTTCGATTCATTTAAAAGAGAATGAAATACTAGCCATCGTAGGAGAGTCTGGGTGCGGTAAAAGTACATTAGCAACCTCTATCGTTGGACTTCTTGATCCGAACGTTACCAAAATAACGGGAGAAATAGAGTTTAAAGGAATTAACCTAGCTGACTTATCAGATGAAAAACTAAACAATGTACGTGGAAACGATATCGGGATGATTTTCCAAGATCCACTTTCGGCCTTAAACCCTTTAATGCGAATAGGTGATCAAATTGCAGAAAGCCTCATTTATCATACTAAGCTTTCAAAAAGTGAGCGTTCCCATCGAGTTATAGAACTATTAACTCAAGTGGGAATTCCAAACCCCAAACGAGTGGCACATCAATTTCCACATCAGTTATCTGGTGGTATGCGACAACGTGTCATTATAGCCATAGCAATATCATGTAAACCCTCAATTATCATTGCAGATGAACCAACTACAGCACTAGATGTAACAATACAAGCTCAAATATTGGACTTGTTAAAAGAATTACAAGCTGAAACACAATCAGGAATTATCTTAATAACACATGATCTGGGAGTTGTTGCTGAGGTAGCCGACCGTGTAGCGGTTATGTACGCTGGTCAAATCATTGAAGAAGCAGATGTAGAGGAATTATTTAGTAACCCAACCCATCCTTACACTCGTTCTTTGTTAAATTCTATTCCACAAACACATAGTCATTCAGAGAAGTTAGAAGTGATACAAGGTTTAGTTCCCTCATTAGTCAATTTACCACGAGATGGATGTCGGTTTGCTTCACGTATTCCATGGATAGATGACCATGCTCACGAAGCTGACCCACAACTTCATGAAATTGCACCAGGTCATTTTGTTCGCTGTACCTGCTGGAATTACTTTCATTTTGAAGGTGAAGAAGGAGGGAATTTAACGTGAGTTTTATGGAGATTAAAGATCTACACGTACATTATCCAATAAGAGGTGGGTTTTTTAACACCATCGTAGATCATGTTCATGCAGTAGATGGTATCAATATGGAATTTGAAAAAGGAAAGACATATGGATTGGTAGGGGAGTCAGGATGTGGGAAGTCCACTACTGGAAAAGCTATTATTGGTTTAGAGAAAATTACGTCAGGTCAGATTATTTATGAAGGACAAGATGTGACGAACCAACGACGTCAACGAAACTCTTCATACAACCGTGATATCCAAATGATTTTCCAAGACGCTCATTCTAGCTTGAATCCTCGTAAGCGAGTAAAAGATATAATAGCAGAACCTATTCGAAATTTTTTAAAGTTATCTGATCAGGAAGAGAAAAAAAGAATAAATGAATTGTTAGCCATCGTAGGTATGCCTGAGGATGCGAAGCTAAAATATCCGCACGAATTCTCTGGTGGTCAGAAGCAACGAATTGGAATTGCTCGTGCAATTGCAAGTAATCCAAAACTCATTATTGCAGATGAACCAGTATCAGCACTCGACTTATCAGTCCAAGCGCAAGTGCTAAACTATTTAAAAGATATTCAGGAAGAGTTAGGTTTAAGTTATCTTTTCATTTCGCATGATCTTGGCGTAGTCAAGCATATGTGTGATGAAATTTCGATTATGAATAAAGGACGATTTGTAGAAACGGGCACAAAAGCAGATATATATCAGTCACCTCAACATATATATACAAGAAGGTTATTATCTGCCATACCTAATATTGAACCTGCTACACGTCAAAAAAGAAAAGTAGAACGAATTATTGTCGAGCAAAATTATCAAGTAGAAAATCATCAATACTATGATGCTAAAGGTAGAGTATATGATCTACATCCAATTTCTGATACGCATGCAGTAGCGACGGCAGAAAAACAAGGAGGGGTCATATAATATGTGGAAAACAATTATTCGTCGTATATTAGTTATGATTCCTCAGCTTTTTGTTTTGAGTTTACTTATCTTTGTTATGGCAAAGTTCATGCCTGGTGATCCATTTACAGGAATGATTACACCTGATACAGATCCTGCTCGAGTAGAAGAATTACGACAAAAAGCAGGATTCTATGACCCGTGGTATCAACAGTACTTTACATGGATGACAAATGCTGCACAAGGGGACTTCGGGAAGAGTTATACTTATAAACTCCCTGTTTCTGACTTAATAGGTGATCGTGCTTTAAACACATTATGGTTAGCTTTACTTAGTGTTTTCCTCCTGTATTTAATTGCGATACCGCTAGGAGTTCTTGCGGGACGCTATCAAAATACTTTCTTAGATAAGACCGTTGTACTTTATAGTTTCATAAGTTATGCGATACCAGTATTTGTACTGGCGCTC
>JBFELW010000382.1:0-2911 GCA_041551995.1 Paenisporosarcina sp. | reverse complement strand
CAGACATTTGCACAGCACACTGAAGGAGCAATACTTTTCGAACAATCCAAGAATGAGCCCATACAGCGACATGTACTACCGGAAGGAACTGTTGAGGAATCAGTTCGGATTATTGGAGGTGTTCAAGCACTCATTGAAGCCGTATCTACTACTCTTCCTTTAGGGACAGTTGAATTAGACACACGTGTAACGGCGATTCGTATGGATGAAGAAGGAACGATTACTCTTGATGCAGACCTTGCTGAAGGAATGAAGAAAAGTATACGCGCAAGAGCTGTAATCTTAGCATTACCTCCGCGAATCGTGGCGCGACACGTAGCATTCTCACCTTCTCTCCCTACTGAGCTTATGACGAGCTTGGTAGACAAGCCCACTTGGATGGCAGGACAAGCCAAGGTAGTTGCGATTTATAATCGACCATTTTGGCGAGAAGATGGACTTTCCGGTCAGGTAACGAGTTGGGCAGGTCCTTTGCAGGAAATTCATGATGCATCACCCGATACAGGTTCAGGGGCACTCTTTGGTTTCTTTGGGATACCTGCAAAGATGCGCCAAGAGCTAGGGGAGGAACGAGTTCTCAAACTTGTCGTCGATCAGTTGACTAGGCTTTTTGGGCCGTCCGCTGAAAAACCGATTTCCCTCCTATACAAGGATTGGTCTAGCGATCCCGATACTGCGGTTGACGAAGACTCCGAACCACTAAGGGAATTCCCTAAATATGGTCGACCAACAAATGCTAGTGAATGGGGAAAGAAGGTCATTTTTGCTGGCACAGAAACATCTTCTGAATTCGGGGGCCATCTTGAAGGAGCACTTCGATCAGCTGAGCATGCGGTTTTGGAAGTTATTGAATTAGAGTAAGTACTTTACTACATTCAGTCTGACAATATCCTATTCATAAAAAAGCATATTAATACGAAGGCCTAGAGATCTGTAATAGACTCTAGTTCTTTTTTGTTTAATACTCTGTCTCCTTTGTTGCCCTCTTTATTTTAGAGTTGGTCTATAATGGAAAAATATTGTAACAAGGGAGTTGTATTAATTGAAGAAAGTTAGTGATTAGAATATCAGCAGGTTTTGGAAAGTCAACCTTTGCATGAAGGTTGGGAGTAACCATAAATATTTAATTCTTTCATTTAGATAAATTGATATATTACTAGTGATGAATTATGAAAAGATTATCTAAGGATTATGGACTAAACTTGAAGTCTCATAAATGATTGGCATGAAAAAAACGTGTCAGGGGACAAGCAAATCCAATAATTCACTATAATAGGATAGTCTAAGACGTCCTTAATTTTCTACCGTCCTAATTATTATTTCTGTTTAGATATAAAAAGATTAACTAGTATACAAATTTTGGAATAGTACGTATAATATAACAAGGGATAATAGTTTTAGATGGTTTCTTATATATTCCAACACAAGATGTGTTATGTGAAAAATAACAAGTTCCAAGTAAATTGATATTACTTGGTAATTATTTAATTGAGCTGTGTTTTACCTTGAATGATAAATAGTCAAAATATTATACGTCTAGGGGTGAATTCATTGATTTTTATTAATGAAGAATTAAACAAAAGTATCTTAGATCCAATACATGGATTAATTAGAATGTCAGAAGAAGAGATGAAGATAATATCTCATCCTCTCTTTCATAGGTTAAGAAAGGTGAAACAAAATACATTTTTATATTATGTATTCCCATCAGCAAATCATACAAGATTTGAGCATTCTATTGGTGTAATGCATCTTGCAAGTGAAATGTTTTTAAATGCATTTAGTAATGCTAACACTCTGAGAAGTAAACAAAAAAAGTATAACATAGATAGTGATATGAGAATTCTGAATATGGATTTTTTTACTACCTATGAATTTAGTAATCTATTTCTAGACTTAAGGATTGCAGCATTATTACATGATATTGGTCATGGTCCTATGTCTCATTTGTTTGATCAATTTGCTCCCAAAAGTGAAGATTTTTTAAAAATGGTAAAAAATGATGACGACATAAAGTTTAATGAAGAATTTGCATCTTCCTTAGAAATCATTATAGATGGATCAGAAGAAAAGGTTGAGCATGAGTACATTTCTTATTACTTTGCTGCAAAAGTTCTTATAGAAAATGGTTTTAATGAAGATAGGATAAAAAGGATACTTACTATTATGAATGACAAGCTAAACCTAAAGTTAGTTGAAAAAGATAATTTCAATATAACGCCATTTCTTAACCAAATCGTAGCTGGAGCACCTCTTGATTGTGATAGGATGGATTACTTATTAAGAGATAGCTATTTTACAGGTGTTAAATATGGCACTTATGATTTAAATAGATTACTTAAGTCTCTTCTCCCCTATGTAGATGTAGAGAATAAAAAAATTAAGTTAGGAATTAAGAAAAGTGGTCTACCTGCAATTGAGAATTTTATGCAAGCTAGATATGAATTATATGTTCAAGTATATTTTCACAAAACAAATCAAGCTTGTAATGCCATGTTGTCAAAAGCAACAGAGAAATTAAGGAATGAAAATTTCAAATTTGTAAGTTGCGATAACCCAAGTAGTTTCATCACATCTTATTTACAGTTTTCTGACGAAAAATTTTTACAAGATTTAGCGATGGCAGTTACAGATTTAGATGATAAAACAACTATTGATGACTTAATAAATCGAAAACTTTGGAAAAGATTAGTAGAATTTTTCCCTGAAAAAGACAAAATGAGAAAAAAGGATATTGAAGATAAACTTAGTCAAGTAGTTAAATTTATTATTGAAAAAGATTCTAGTTTAATGCCCTTTATAATTAGTAGCTTTACTAAGAATGATCCTCTAAAAGACTTGCATGAAGAAAATGCGGTCTTATTAAACAAAGATGAAAACGAGAACCATTTTATTGCTGAAAGTGGAGATT
>JBFELW010000381.1:0-2913 GCA_041551995.1 Paenisporosarcina sp. | reverse complement strand
GTGACGACCGTTACACCAGTCGCAAATTGTCCAAAGCAATTTCTTAACTCTCTAACATCCATATCTCTCCTACCTTCCCTTACTTAGCAATGTACACATAATATAGCGAAGATAATTTTTAGGCTCAATACGAATATTTCATAATATGAAATAGTGTGAATATTTATTTAATTTACGTTTTAGACAAGCTAGAAATAGGCTACACAAGTACATGTATATGCGAACATGGGTAATAAAATATCAACTAATTTATGAAAAAAGAGCCACTGCCAGTGACTCTTCCTCTTGTAATTTTATTGGATTAAAGACTGTGTTTATCCTATATTTCAGATACGTCTCACATTAGGTGCTTATGTAGTACACCACACTAGTCTTTATAAAGATTTGGAATCCACATCACAGCATCTTCCCAGTAAGTAAGAATAAGTAGGACAACAATTGCCATGCTTAAAAACGGCATAATTGCTTTGACCAGCTTTTCAAACTTCACCTCTGCAATGGACGAAACTATAAATAAACCTGTCCCAACTGGAGGAGTTAACAATCCTATAGTTAAGTTAATACATACAATGACACCGAAATGGACTGGATCGATTTGATAGATTACGAGTAAAGGCATCAGAACGGGCACTAAGATAATTAATGCAGCAATTCCATCCAATACGGTTCCTATTAACAATAAAAAAATGTTGACTAGTAATAAAAAGACTAATGGGTTATCAGATAGACCGAGCATTGAATCTGCTACTAATTGTGGAATTTGTTCATAGGCGATGATGAAGCCGAACAAATTTGCTGTTACGATTAAAAATGTAATCGTTGCTGTATTTACTACTGTGTTCAATAAAATATCTGGTAGAGCACTAAATTTTAGTTCTCGGTACACAAAACCAATAATAAAAGCAATCACACATGCAATGGCAGCAGATTCAGTCGGTGTGAATATTCCACCTAAAATACCGTAAATAATTGTAAATGGAATAAGTAGAGCTGGCATGACTTGAAAGAATGATCTTACAAATTCGTTCAAAGATGCTTTTTCAGTCTTAGGGAATTGTTGTTTATGATTCATCATTCCAATAACAATAATAAATCCAAAGCCTAAAATGAAACCTGGTACAATGCCCGCCATAAACAGGTCGGCAATAGATGATCCTGTTAATGTTCCGTAGATGATAAACAACATACTAGGTGGAATGACTGGAGCTACAATAGAGGAGGCTAAGGTGATCGCAGAAGAAAATTCACGCGTGTAACCTTCCTTTTCCATCTCAGGAACCATCACCTTACTCATCATGGCAGCTTGTGCATTGGCTGACCCCAATATGGAAGCAAGGAACATATTCGCAATAACAGCTACATAAGCTAACCCACCGCGATAATGACCAATGAAAACTCTAGCAAAGCCGACTAATCGTTTGGTAATACCTCCACCATTCATCAGCTCACCAGCCAACATAAATAAAGGAATGGCCAGCAATCCGAAGTTGTCTAACCCTGAAAACATTTTTTGTGGTGCTGAGCTCATTAAGGTCGTTAAATCCGTTAGTAATAAATACGAAAGTGAAGTAATCGCTAATACAAGTGATATTGGAATGCCGATGAGTAAGAACACGATAAATAACACAATAACGGCAATGGTTTCTATAGTGGCTCACCACCTTGCTGTTTAGACTTAAAGGTCTCAATAACATTATTGATTAAATGGATGAACGCAAATGTTAAGCCAACTGGAACAGAAAGATACGGTATCCACATCGGAATTCGCATCGAAGTTGATTTCTGATGCCATACTGAAATCACCCATTCATAGCTTAGATATAATAGAATAGCCATGAACACTAAGATAATCATATACGAGATGATTTCAAGAATCTTTTTACCGTTGATCGATAATCGATCTACCAAAAACGTAATGGAGGCCTGGGACTTATATTTAAGTCCCAAGCTCCCCCCAATAAATGTAATCCATGCCATCATAAATATACTTGCTTCATTTGCCCAAAAAAGAGGAGCATGGAAAAAGTAACGAAATACAACAGCAGCTGCAATCACTAGAGTCATAGCAGCGATTAAGATCATAGCAATGACTTTTTCAACCGATTCGATCCATCCGCTAACTGTATTCATAAAAGAAAATCCTCCTACTTACGGAAAGTATCAATAAACTCTTTAATTAAAGGATCTTTCGCTTTATATTCTTCATCATATTTTTCCATGTATGATTTAAATAATGATTTATCCATATCGTAAAGTTCCATTCCACGTTCTCTTAATGTTTCCATATATTCTTCTTCTAATGAAGAACGTTTCATCGTCGCATATTCAGATGCAGCTGCCATAGATTCACGAATAATTTTTTGGTCTTCTTCAGGCATTGCATCAAATTTCTCAGCGTTCGCAATCATAACCGATGGCCAAACCATATGATTCGTAAGAGCTGCAAACCCTGTTACTTCATTGAAATTGGAAGTAACCGCTGCATCCAAGTCCATTTCCATTCCGTCAATAACGCCCGTTTGAGCGGCTTGGTAAACATCTGGCAATGAAATAGACTCCGGATTAGCTCCAAGATATCTATACCAGTCTTGCAAAGCTGGACTTGGTGTTACACGTAACGTTAAACCTTTCATTTCTTCTGGTGTTTCAATCTTTTCTCTGAACATCATCGTTCTATTTCCTGAGAAGAAATAATCCATTGCTCTTAAGCCATCATCATCAAGAGTTGCAAGAATTTTCTTTGCAACATCAGAGTCTTTCGCTTCAAAAGCATCCTCATATGATTCAAATAAATAAGGTGCAAACCAAGCACTAAATGCATCTGATTTTGACGTTAAAAAAGCAGTTGTAATGAACGCGAAGTCTAAAGAACCCGTTTCAAGTTGTTGGACCATATCAGGTTCTCCACCTAAT
>JBFELW010000380.1:0-2920 GCA_041551995.1 Paenisporosarcina sp. | reverse complement strand
GGTTGTGGTGACTTAATTCTACAAGAAAAGGTCTTCCTTTTTCTATTTATTCATTTACACAAGATATTTTACGCTCTCTTGTAACTACGCATATGTCCAACCTTTATTACTTCTTAGTAATATACTACTATTATCAGTAAGGGTAGTTGTTTGACAATAGACGCTTACAAAAATATAATTACTTACATAAAGTAACCTGCATGTTGAATTTTCTTATCATTTTTTTGAATACTAAAGGGGATAATAAAAATGAGCGATATACAAAGTGTTCCTAGAGAAGCTTTAGATGTTTTAGAGGATAAAATCAAATTAATAAAAACAAAAATAGGTGCTATTTATTTGGTAGGACCAATCCGTCTCCCGGTAAATTTACTAGGTGAAACGGTACTATTTCAATGGTATTGTTGGTTGAATAGTACTGAAAATCAGTTGAATCTTAAAGAAATAATCGATAATTTATCATCCGCGAATTTAGCTGAATATCAACAATCCAGTGTGTTGGTTTATGGGGATTTTGAAAATGATGAAGAAGCTCTTATTAGAATGCACTCCATCTGTCATACCGGTGATATTTTTGGAAGTAAACGATGTGATTGTGGGTACCAAATGAAACAATCCATGCAAAAGATTGTAGACCATGGGACAGGTGCTTTATTCTACCTGGCCAATCATGAAGGTAGAGGAATTGGTTTGTTTAGTAAAGCAATGGCTTATATCTTACAAGAAAACGGATACGACACAGTAGATGCAAATAAGCAACTTGGCTTTGTGGATGATTCTCGAGATTATGAGGATGCCATTCAGGTACTTAGATCCCTTCGTTCTAAACCAGTTGCATTGATGACAAATAACCCTAAGAAATTAAAAGCACTACAAGACTCAGGTTTACTCGTTTCTGGTCGGACACCGATATGGGGAGATGTGTCTGAATTTAACGAAGAATATTTGCAAACGAAGATTAAAAGGTCGGGACATTTAGAAGAAGAAGGGACTTGTACAAATGACTAACCACGAATTCTATATGGAGTTAGCATTGAACAATGCACATGTGATGAAGGGGCAGACGGACCCCAATCCATTAGTTGGTGCCGTCATTGTTAACGATAATCGAATTGTTGGCGTGGGAGCACATTTAAAAGCTGGTGAACCTCATGCAGAGATTCACGCCATTCGAATGGCGGGTGAGTACACTAAAGGGGGAACGATTTATGTCACGCTAGAACCCTGTTCTCACCAAGGTCGTACCGGCCCATGTGCCGTTGCGATAATTGAAGCAGGCATTACAAAAGTTGTCATTGCAACTCTTGACCCAAATCCTGTTGTTTCTGGAAATGGAGTTAAAATTCTTGAACAAGCTGGAATAGAAGTTGTTATTGGGGTCCATGAAGAGAAATCTCGTAAAATGAATGAGGTCTTTAATAAGTTTATAGTTGAGATAAAACCTTTTATTACACTAAAAGCTGGAATTACGCTAGATGGTAAAATTGCGACACATACGTCTGATAGCAAGTGGATTACATCAGAAGAAGCACGACATGATGTACATAAATTACGTAACGAACATATGGCCATACTGGTTGGGGTTAATACTGTCATAGCGGATGATCCAGAATTGACAACTAGAATTCCGAATGGTCGTAACCCGATACGTGTGATTCTAGACTCTACCTTGAGAATTCCTTTAACTAGTAAAGTCGTATCGGACAAGTTAGCAGAGACGTGGATTTTTACAAGTAAAGACTATGATACGGATAAGAAATCGGCTCTAAATCATTTAGGAATTACAGTGTTTCATACAACAAGCTCAGAGTTCGTTAATCCCACTGAAGTCATAGAGATTTTAGGCGGAAAAGGCATTTCTTCTTTATTAATCGAAGGTGGCGGAACAATCAACGCATCATTTTTAGAACATCATCTCATCGATAAAGCTGTAATCTATATCGCACCTAAGCTCGTTGGTGGTAAACAATCCCCTACTTTCTTAGAAGGAACAGGGTTTGACAAGATGGACGATGCAATTGAATTACAAGATGCAGACATAGTCAAAATCGGCAAGGATTTTAAATTTGTTGGTTATCCAAAGTACAAAAAAGAATGAATAATAGAGGGATCTTAGTATGAAATTAGGATTTGATATCGATGATACACTCATTAACTTAAGAGAACATGCATTTCATATTTACAATAAAAATTTACAACAAACTATACCCATTGAAGTTTTTTATGAAATAAAGAAAGTTGAAATTCATGAAGCTTTTGGTCTAACTGCATCACAAGGGTCTAACATGTGGAAAAACTCCCTAGAAGAAATTTATTTTACCTCGTGTCCGCCTTATCCAGATGCTATAGAAATTTTGCAGGAGTTAAATGAAAAGGGACATGAAATATACTATATAACTGCAAGACCAAAAAGCTATGGTGAACGGACAAAACAGTGGATGAAAGATCAAGGTTTTCCAGTACGAGAGGATAGATTTTTTTGTGGCATGAAGGATGAGGAGAAAGTGGATATCATTCGAACATGCCATTTGGATTATTATTTCGATGACAAACCAGATGTCTTAAATACACTGTCTAATGAAAAATTAAACGTATTTGTAAAAAATCAACCTTACAATCAACACCTAACCATTCCAAGAATTTCGAACTGGTCAGAATTGAAAGATTTAATTAATAAAGGTTAATTACAAACAATTTAAAGGCTAAGGAAAACGGATGAATTAAAGTCTAGTTTTTCTCTGTCTTTTTTCTTTATTTGAATTCTATTCACTTAAAAAGCGGAGGTGATATCCGATAAAAGAACGATAGATAATTTTGTGATCCTGGGGGGAAGAACTTGAATTTCTCAGCTAAAAAGTTTGTTATGGAGAAAGACTATCCATTGAATAGAGAGACAGTATGGAATTTATTGAGCGATACC
>JBFELW010000379.1:0-2921 GCA_041551995.1 Paenisporosarcina sp. | reverse complement strand
TTCTAGCTTTTAACAATTATTTATCCTTATTTACTACTAAAATTTTAAGGAGCTTTAAATGGCTGAAAATCAAAGCATTAATATACCTGCACATCACAATATTTATAATGGTTCTTCTCAAAGGGAATTAAGAATTGATTTCTCTATTGCTACTCCTGGAGTGAATCCAGACACTGGAATATGTATTGTTGTTCCAGGATTCGGAGGAAACATCGAATCTAATATTTATAAAAAAATACGAGAAGTATTTGCAGATCAATATAACTTAGTAACCATACAATGCGAATACTTTGGCAGTGAGTATATGCAAAGTGCCAACACATTTACTTTGAAAAATAATATTGATGATGTATTCAATCTTCTCAAGGCATCTGAAAAAGAATTGGTGCAAAACGACTCTACAAAGTTAATTGAGATTTTAAGTTCATATTCAGTAACACTTGCTGTCAAAGCAAATTTAAGTGAAGAAGAAAATTACTTTAATGATATGGGTTATATGCAAGCAATAGATATCGTCACAGCAATTGAGGCAGTAAAAATCATTCTTAAAGAAAACACTTTAATATTGAATGACAGGAAAGTTATTGGATACGGTCATTCTCATGGTGCTTACTTGTTACATTTATGTAATAGGCTAGTACCACACCAATTTTCACATATTATTGATAATTCTGCGTGGATTGAACCAGTTTACTTGAATTCGAACCGATATTTATTTCAATCGTATGGCTCAATGACACTTCAAATTGAGTTTGATTACTTTGCAAAAAAAGTGGTTAATGATATCAACTCGCTAAATCTAGAATTTCTATATAATGATTTTATTAATGAGGCAAAAATAATTATATTCCAAGGTACTAATGATAATTTGATTAGCCATACTAAGAAAGAAGATATATTTAAAAATGTACCAAATACAGAATTTTTATTAATTGGAGAAAAAGAAGTCGATAATCAAATCTTTAGGTCTAATAGACATGGATTAGATGCTGATTTTTTAAAAATGTTTGATTTTGGATACACACATTTAGGTAACCATATAAATAATGGTGTGCAAAAATACGAATATGAAATAGTTTTATCTAATACTAAAATTTCAGTTGATTATACACAGGGCTTACCGATTTTTAGTTTAATAAGTATTATTCAGTGGTAAGGTTTTTTAGATTTGGATATATTGCAATGGAAACGATAGAACTCAATTATCAAATACTTTATTGCTAGCTACAACCAAGCTTTCACAAGCGAACCAAAAATCTCAAGATGTATTGCAATTATCGGTTTAATGTAAGAAGCTAAATGAAATTACTTAGAAAAAAATTATAATTGATAAAGAAGAACTGACGACTCTCCAATATTGGAAGAATCGTCAGTTTTCTTATTATTCAAACAGTCTCAGCACATCACTAACGTTCTGATTTGTATGCTTTATAAGCAACTCATCACCTTTTTGCCGAATTCCTTGTTTAACAAATTCCATCATTTCAAGAGCGATATCTGGATCTCTAATTAGTGAATCTGTTTTTTGTAAATTGATTTCTGTAACTGAGACGTTGTCATTATGGTGTGTTAATGCTTCGTAGTCAGAACCTGTATTTGTTAGGTGTTTTGATATTTTTGTTTGGGCGTTATCCACTTTCTTTATTAGTTCTTCCGCTTTTTCTCTAGTAGATAATTCAGCAATTGCAAGCCCTAACTGAGATGTACTCACGTTTACAGTGTCGATTCGTAATGTTTGGTTTGTGTTTGCTCCAACATGTATATATAGAGGACGCACATCACCGAGTATTTTTTGAGTATTAAATTCGAGTTTCTCAGCAGTATCATCTATGGACTCTAGTAGCTGATTAAATTCTTTTTGTGCAGCCGCGCGATCATTATCAGATACGGTGTCCGTAGATGTTTGAACCGCAAGATCTCGCATTCTTTGAAGAACATTACTAACATGTTGTAATCCTGCGTCTGTTGATTCAAGCACAGACAGTCCATCTTGCATGTTTCGCTGGGCTTGAGAGAGCCCCCTAATTTGTCCACGCATTGTTTCAGAGATTGATAATCCAGATGCATTATCTGCAGCACGGCTAAGTTTATCTCCGCCTGACAACTTTTCGAGTGTTTTTGTCATGGCAGTTTCATTCTTGTGATAACGATTTGTTGAGAAGGCTATCCATGCCTGATTTTGCAATTTCATTTTTTTCACCTCCGTGTGAAATTTATGTTCCTTCACTAATATCGGCTAGATGATTAAATAATTTGATAGAAACTGAAAATTTTCAAAGTGAAACCGATATTAGTTATAAGAACTTTTTTGAATGTAGGAGGAGAGTAATGATGCGCGTTTCAGCCCAACCGCAAGTTAAGGATGTCCAGGTTT
Organism: Paenisporosarcina sp.; assembly: GCA_041551995.1. GTDB lineage: Bacteria > Bacillota > Bacilli > Bacillales_A > Planococcaceae > Paenisporosarcina. The sequence goes on along the minus strand of JBFELW010000379.1, from coordinate 547 downwards.
CAATACAACTGAAAACGGATGAGGTAAGTGTGGTTTCTAAAACAAACGTAACAGAAAATTCTCTTAAACAATTGATGGAAACACAACAACTAGAAAATGGGAACAAGGCAATTCCGAGAGAGAAAGTGAAAAAAGCAGTTAATGCCTTAAATGAATTCATGACCTTACACAATCGTAATTCTAAGTTCGTTTTGCATGATGGATTAGATCGCTATTTTGTGCAGGTAGTGGATTCTGAAACAGAGGAAGTTATTAGAGAAGTGCCGCCTAGAAAGCTACTTGATGCATATTATACGATGCAAAAATTTTTAGGCATGATTGTAGACGAGAAGATTTAACATTAGGAGGTTTAATATATGGTAATGAGAATAGGTGGACTAGCATCAGGAATGGACATCGACCAATTAGTTGGTGATTTGATGAAGGCTGAGCGTATTCCGTTAGATAAGTTATTTGCTAAAAAAACAACCTTTGAATGGCAAAGGGATTCGTTTCGATCAATTAATACAAAGTTAAAGAGTTTTGATGATTATTTGTTTAATAATTT
>JBFELW010000378.1:0-2924 GCA_041551995.1 Paenisporosarcina sp. | reverse complement strand
CTTGCAGCACCACATTTTTTGTTTTGATCTCTTGAAGTTTTTTTTGATCGACTATTAGATCTGTGGCTTGCAATGTACTCAAAAATAGTAAAAAGATTGTAAGGTTAAATAAGCTTCTTTTCATAGGTAAGCATCCTTAAAAATATTATTTGTACTGAAGTATAGCATATTGCTACATATATCATTAAAGAAACATACTAAATATACATCGAAATAATTATTGATTTGATCATATATGGTAATAAGTTAAAGTAACTAGAAATAATCTTGTATACCTTTTTGTGCTGCAGAATAAATCTGGATAGAGAAAGAGACTAATTAGTCTCTTTCTCGTCAAACTCAGGAGGTAGAGAGTCAAGATTTATTTTCTTTTCATAGCTTCGTCTATATTGTTTTCCGAGTTCAATCGCAGATTCTTTATTAGATACATCTTGTGATTGATTCACAGCTTTTTCAGAAAGGTATTCCCACTTAAATGTACGTTCTGTTTCTCCATCCATATTAAATGTATAACTTTGAACTTTCCCATCAGATACTGCCGAAATGATTTCACCCGTTCTCATATCTACTAACTGCATCTTTTCCATGATTAGGTCATAGTTTAGAAATTCATTATATAATCGTACTCTATTATACTCATCTATCGCCGAGTCCACTTTAAAAATTCCTGGCCAGCTTAAAGTAATTGTACGGTCAGGATCATTCGTTTTGACAACAAAAGTCCACGTATCATATTGATCTTTTTTCACACTATGATAATTTGTACTAAAGTCGCTTTCATTTCCATTAATATAATAAACAACCTCAAGAAAATCCCCGTTAAATGGGTTAGATCCGGATACGAGATCATATCTGTCAACATCATCTATAGCAGGATGGACTTGTCCAAATCGTGTATTTGTATCACCTAGTTTACCTTCTGAATCTATGGCATGAAGCTTTACTGCCCATTCAGTCACCTGACTTTTAGCATCGTTTTCATTTGTACTATTACAACCTAAAAATACTAGAAGTGAAAATAATGAAACTGTTATATTAATAATTGTTTTTTTCATGTTCTTTCCTTATTGAATCTCACTATTAGTACCGTTAGGTATAAGGAGGTGAAGAGTTTTACCTATAGCTCCAGGCATAACTCTAATCCAAAATCCTTCATATGGGTGGATAAAACATTCACCGTTTGTTAAAAGATCATCACATTCTGTATAAGATTGATTCCCAACCTGATCCAAATTACCAAGTTTATTATCATACTTTGCAATCAAATTATAGATATATCCTCTTTGAAAAGCTTCATCAGGAGTCAATGTCTCATTAAGATCAACAACAATTTTAAAATCTGCCCAATCAGCATATGTTGTTCCTGAATAGCCAATAAGATTATTTCTGTATGTTCTAGAATCTGCAGTCGGATTTTCAATTGGCATGGACAATTGATACAGGTGACACCCATTTAGTGTAGTACAACCAAAGTTTCCATTAGGAATAGTCCACACTACATTGGTTAAATCTCCAACAGACCAAATCGTATCATTTGCATTTCCAAGCCAATAGCCTGTACCTTGACTCGATTCAAGTGAGTCATTAATGTCTAGTTGAGTATAATACCCTCTATTACCATCCGATGTAAAATCTCTTCGCCAGACACTCCACTCTGTTCCATAGGTACTACTATTAAAGTCATCTCCAAATACATTATCTATGGTTACTGTACCACTCGTCATATCTGCAGGTATACCTATAATATGCCAATTTTGTGTTACATTGTTATCATTTGTTCCCAAGTGACCAAAATCAGTGTTTATCAACTGACCTGGTTCATAAAAAATACGTGAACCATTTTGAAATTGTCCTGTACCAACAGAAACAGCACCTTGAATTTTTGGTGAACCTAATTTAAGCTCATTGACTACATAAAAATATCCGGACATACAGTTACTACCTAAGTTAGCCTGTATTACACCAGGACCTGCATAAATAAAAAGCTTATTACTTGGACCAAATATAAATGATTCTGGATTGGAAGTAACAGAACACTCCGTAGCATTAATGAGATTGGCAGATCCAAACTGAATGTCTGACTTTATATATAATTGTGCAGTCACAGGATCACCTGGCAACACAGGATCAGGAATATCAATTTTTGTTCCTTGTGCAGTCGATATAGAATTCATATAATAAACACCTGGTTTCATCGTTATAATACCATTGTTATCAGACATCACTATATCTCCATAAATCCCTGGTAACAATGTCGCTCCGCTCAATACGGTTGTTGTGGTTGCCGGCAATGTAGGGAAAGTTATGGTATTTGCTAAAGTCCTTCCATTGTTGGATGTTACTGCTTGTATTGAAATACCTGTTTCACTCACCATATCAGTATAGTTACTATACACAGTTGGGAACTTGTTAAGTTCTGCAGTGGAGTAACCTGTACCAAGATTCATTATATTAGTAGAACTTAAAATATTTGTTCCAGAAAATGTGACTGCCCCACCTGCAACATTATCAGATTCTACTGGCGTTATAAAAATATCAGATATATTCACTGCTTGTGCATTAATTCCCAATAAAAATGCAAGAATTCCCAAAAACAATTTATATTTCAACGGTGTTGTTTCTCTTTTTTGTCTTATAATTAAAATAGCCTTCATCATCATCAACCTCCCGTTGTCCATGTATCAGTAGTTCCAGGTCCTGCATCCCAACTGTTTTCTGCCATAGATTCAGTCGGTCGAGTTAATTGCCCCAATACTAATAAGGATGGTGCGACATAAGCCGCTTTCTTTAAAAAAGATCGACGATCTTTTTCTAACACATCTTTTGAAATATTTTGATTTTTTGATGAATCCATATTCACTCCCATTCATAAGTTTTAATTGGGTGTAACCAGGCTATCTTTATTAAATGAAGACCCTATGGCT
>JBFELW010000377.1:0-2945 GCA_041551995.1 Paenisporosarcina sp. | reverse complement strand
GTCGTTTTATACTCATTTGGAATTAGACGTGATGTATCCGGATAGTTTCCTTCTAACAAACGTGAATAAAACAGTACGTCCCCAGTTTTAAATAAAACTTGTTGCTGTGTCATCACTATGTGAACAGGTTCTGATGAATCACCAATAATTTTACTTAATTCATTTAAGCTTTTACCTGGAATAACAACACTGTACTCACCTTCAGGAAGTTGTTCTAAAACCGTTTTACGTCGAGCTAGTCGATGACTATCTGTAGCCACACAAATTAGTTCCCCATTTTTCACTCCCCAATGAACACCTGTTAAGACTGGACGACTTTCTGAAGTCGATACAGCAAATACTGTTTCCCTAATAATTGATTTTAATAAGTCAGCAGGAATGATGAATTCTCGGTCATCTTGAATTTCAGGTAGTAATGGATATTCAGAAGGTTCTAATCCAATCAAATGGAATTCTGATTTACCTGAACGAATATGAGTTTGATAATGATCATTTACTTCGATTTCCACATCATTCGTTGGTAATTTACGAATAATCTCGTTAAACACACGAGCTTGTAAAACAATTGAACCTTCTTCAATTACTCGCATTACTTGCTCGCCGTTTTCTTCAGTTGCAATAAAAGTTTGAATTGTTATATCAGAATCACTACCAGTTAAACGTAAACCTTGTTCTGTAATCTCTAATTTAATACCTGTTAAAATCGGTATTGTTGTTTTTGAACTAACAGCTTTCATTACATCACTTAATCCGTCTAATAAACGTTCACGCATGATTTCAAATTTCATTATTTTTACCTCGCTTATATATATATTAATGTTTTAAAAGAATAATAGATATAGTAATAGGGCCTGTGGATTTGTTGATAACTACCTTTTTTCTCAATGATATCAATCTATCCACATGTAGATAAGCTGTGTGTAAACTAGTTCGTTTGCACAGGACTTATCCACAGTTTTTAAGACTTGCCAAGAGAGCTCTTAATATGTTTCAAGTCTTGTTGGAGGACTTGATCTTCTTTTAGCATGGTTGAAATCTTCTCATGTGCATGGATAACGGTTGTGTGATCACGACCCCCAAATTCTTCTCCAATTTTAGGTAATGAAAATGCCGTTAACTCACGTGATAAATACATAGCAATTTGTCTAGGAAATGCAATTGATTTAGTACGTTTCTTCGCTGTAAAATCTTCCATTCTAACACTGTAATGTTCCCCTACAACTTTTTGAATGTCCAGTATTGTAATTTTACGAGGTTTTGCATTGGGCATGATGTCTTTTAAAGCCTCTGCCGCCAAATCAGCGTTCATATCTTTATTGATAAGAGAAGAATAAGCTACTACTCGGATTAGTGCCCCTTCAAGCTCTCGGATATTTGAATCAATTTGATTTGCAATATACATCATAACTTCGTTTGGAATGTCTAAGCCGTCTGCTTTAGCTTTTTTCCGTAGAATCGCAACACGTGTTTCCAAGTCTGGAGGCGTAATATCAGTGATCAAGCCCCACTCGAACCGCGAGCGTAATCGATCTTCAAGTGTAGGAATTTCTTTTGGTGGTCGGTCACTTGAGATAACGATTTGCTTGGATTCTTCATGTAATGTGTTGAACGTATGAAAGAATTCTTCTTGAGTTTGTTCTTTTCCTGCTAAAAATTGAATATCATCTATTAAAAGAACGTCGACACTTCGATATTTATTACGAAAATCAACTGTTTTATTGTCTCGAATAGAATTGATAAATTCATTGGTAAATTTTTCAGACGATAGATAGACAACTTTTGCATTTGGATTATGTTCTTGTACATAATGACCGATAGCATGCATTAAATGAGTTTTTCCTAGACCTACTCCCCCATATATAAAGAGGGGATTATATGCTTTAGCAGGTGCTTCTGCTACTGCTAAAGACGCAGCATGTGCAAATCTATTACCAGATCCAATAACAAACGTATCAAATGTATATCTTGTATTAAGCATTCCTGGTGAAAACTCAGGTTGCTCATCATTTCTTGTGTTTATCATCGGCGCTGGAATTGAGAAATCTTCTATACTCAAATCTTTTGGAACGACAAATTTTATTGATAAAGCCTCTCCAGTAAGTTCAGTTAAGATACCTGCTATTAAATGAACATAATGAGTATCTAACCAATCGCGTGCAAAAGAGTTAGGAGCTGCAATTGTGACTTGATCACCACGATATGTCAGCATTTTAGTTGATTTTAGCCATGTTTCAAAGCTAGGCTTCGAGATTTTCTGCTCGACTTGAGAAAGTACTCCAGCCCAAAGTTCTTCTAAATGTTCCAACAGCGTTTCTCCTTTTCTATCATTTTTAAAATGATTATAGTAAATTTCACTATGTATTTTTTATAGTCATACACAAAACCACAGCCTGTGGATAACTGTTAATAAGAGGGTTGGGATAAATTATCCACAGTTTGCTAACAATTTGTGGATAACAATGAATGGTATTTTTATTTTGAAGAGTAAAACACAAATATCGTAACAAAAAAAACTAGAAATTACAAGACTTCTTAGAGGTTATCCACAAAATGAATATTCATGCACAATCAAGTTGTCCACAATAGGTGAATATGTTAAAAAGCTGTAGATAACACCTGTGAATAGAAAAATAGCATCTAACCGCTTGTCCACAACAGTGTGTATAAATATTGCGCTGATTGTGGACAAGTTATTTTAATAGAAGATGGTAAACAAGATGAAGGAATTTAATATAAGCATTGACAAATAGGGCATAAACTATATATAATATCCAAGACTGTCTATAACAAATTGACTTTCAATATTTCAGGAGGTGTCACATAGATGAAACGCACATACCAACCAAATAAACGTAAACACAGTAAAGTTCACGGATTCCGTGCTCGTATGAGTTCTAAAAACGGCCGTCGCGTATTAGCAGCACGTCGTCGTAGAGGAAGAAAAG
>JBFELW010000376.1:0-2948 GCA_041551995.1 Paenisporosarcina sp. | reverse complement strand
ATGGGGTATGAGTTTGAACTAATGACACAAGAACAAGCAGAAGATATAGCATACAATTGGCATTATCCCGAGGAATATTGTTTCTATGATATGGAAGCAGATAATGAGGATTTAGAGGAGTTCTTAAATCCCGAAATGCGTGGAGAATCACTGTTTGTGGTCACTAAAAAAGATGAAATTATGGGTTTTTTTAGTTTTAATAAAGTTGATAATTTTACAATCGACATTGGTCTTGGTATGAGACCTAATCGAACGGGTAGGGGTGAGGGAGAGCAATTCGTCACAGCCGGTTTAGAGTTTGCTAAATCAAGATACACACCAGACAATATAACATTATCAGTCGCTACTTTTAATCAAAGAGCTATAAAATTATATAACAAAATAGGATTTCAAAAAGGAAATACATATATGCAAGATACAAATGGGAGTACTTTTGAATTTTTGAACATGACTTACGATTGCTAGTAAGGAGATATAATTTGATTGTGGAGGTTTTTTTTATTAAGAATAGTTATTTAACTGTATACATACTGCTAATTGTTTTGGCGATTATTAATGAAATGATAAATCAATTTTCCTCAAACTTTATCGTGTGGGTTTTGATTTCTCTTCCATTGACATTGATTCTTTTCTTATTCGCAATTGTCTTATTCATAATTTCTGTTATCTATATTTTTAAATATTATAAAGACACTAAAGTTAATAGCTTCCTTCCTCTTTTCTTAAGTATTGTATTGCTATTTTTACTAATTAATCGACCTTTTTCTCCTCTTTTTCAGACAATCGAGTTTTCTTTTAATTTAGATGAGAGGGAAGAAGTAGCAAATCAAATACTAAATGGAGAAATCCAACCTTCAAACGAGCGAAGAGATCTTTTCCAAGTTCCTGAACACCACAATCAATCATCCCTGTCCCAGGGAAAAGAAGTACTGAAGATGGATGATAAATTATTTTTTTTTAAAGTTAGAGGAATTCTAGACAACTTTTCTGGATATGTCTTTTCTCCAGATGGAACAGCACCAACGAACGAAGATGTTCAAGCAGACATTATTGAGTTACGTAAAATGAATACGAATTGGTATTATGTTTCTTGTACCTAGGGAACTATTTATAATGGTGTTGTTGAGGGAGCAAATGCAGAGCATACGTAAATTAAGTTAATAGGGAGTGTTTTTTTGAAGGAGTTAGAATATAAGGTCGTTGGAAATGGAGAAACCACATTAATCATAGAAACAGGGATTAGTGGCTCTTTTTATCATTGGTACCCTTTTATTGAAGAAATCAAAGAAGACTTTACTATAGTTCTGTACCATAGAGCAGGATACGGAAAGAGTCCAGCTTCAAAAGCGCTTAGAACAACTAAAAATATTGCAGTGGAACTTAATCATCTTGTCGAAGAAATAGGAATTAAAAATCAATTTGTTTTAATGGGACATTCTTTCGGTGGTTTATGTGCCCAGCAGTATGCAAAAATGTTTCCGGAAAAAGTAAAGGGGCTAGTCCTTGTCGATTCAACTTCATTTAACTTTCAACAGTTATATAGTCTTAATATACCTGTAATGAATTCCTTAATTTCTTTAGATCAAATGATACATAACAATAGCCAAACTTCTAAAAAGTCACATGCAGAACTGAAGAGTTTGTATAAGAAATTGATTGATGAAAATAAAAAGATATTGCCTAGCAAAGAGGCAAGGGATTATGAAGAATTAATAACAAACCCTCTATTTTACAAGACAATTGCAAATGAATTTGAAAACTGGGATACAAGTAGCGAATACATAAAGAATATGGGTGAATTTCCTAACATTCCATTAATCGTAATTGCACGAGATAAAGAAGTTTCCGTTAAATCATTTCTAGAATATGACATACCCATGGAAGAAGCTGTTTTATACGAAGTGGTTTGGCGGGAATTACAAATTGAGTTATCGGAATTGTCTAGTCAAGGTGAATTAGTCATTGCAGAAGGAAGCGACCATGAGGTTCACATTGATAAACCTGATAGTATAATCCAAAGTCTAAAAAGATTTTTATAATGTGAGGGTTAGTAAATCGTTGAGTTCAGAATAAAAGAAACGCTAATTAAAACGTTTCTCTATATGTTACGTAATATATTTATGCCTTCTTAACAAATTCTGATTTTAGTTTCATCGCTCCAAAACCATCAATTTTACAATCAATATCATGATCACCATCAACTAAACGTATACTCTTTACTTTTGTGCCAATTTTTAAGACAGAAGAACTTCCCTTTACTTTTAAATCTTTAATAACGGTTACAGAGTCACCGTCGGTTAGGACAATACCATTTGCATCTTTAATAACTTTACTATCTTCACTATCTTCAGGTGTAGATTTTAACGTCCACTCATGAGCACATTCTGGACAAACCAAAAAACTCCCATCTTCATATGTATATGCGGAATTACATTTTGGACATCTTGGTAAATCGATCATCATTAAATTCCTCCATTGGGTATTGTTAATTCTATTGAGTCAATTTCATAAATCCATATTTTTTAATAAACACGAACATCTAATTAGTTTTTATATTAACTTTCCGTTTATTCTAAACAGATATCGTTTGATTGTAGCGCAAGGCGGCGACTCCAGTGGGAATAGCACGAGCTGAAAGCCCCGCAGGAACAGAGTGACGAGGAGATTGAAGCCGTGCCCCACGGAAAGCGTCCGCATGGAGCGGAAATCAACTTAGTTCGGATTCTATTGCTAAGTATTTTATTATGAAATTAATTCTATTATATAAGAATTATTTTGAATTGAGTTTCAACTCACTATACCAGAGCCTTATTTGTGTATAAAGGTTGCTAAAAAGAGGAGCTTCTCTATAGGGTATAGAATTGAGTGTTGATAAGAGTTATAGAGGAGTTGATTACAATAGAGAACGTTGTTGAGCTAACAACCGTTAAACAATGGGAAGAAGCGTT
>JBFELW010000375.1:0-2954 GCA_041551995.1 Paenisporosarcina sp. | reverse complement strand
TCCTTGGTTTGACTAAAAGCGTAGGCCAGAGGTGTTGACCTAGATCCTGGGCTAATCACAACATCTTGAACGCCAGCTTGTACTAAAGTTTGTACAATCGTATGAACATATTCGGTTAGACATTTACGACTATCCATCTAACTTTCCTCCAAGCGTTCGCAACATAGGTCTAAACTTCACCAGTGTCTCTGCGTATTCTGAATCAGGGTTTGAATCAGCCACAATACCGCCCCCAGCATATAAATATGCTTGATCTTCATTTAATAATGCAGATCGTATGGCTACGGCAAACTCTCCATTTCCATCTGCGTCAATCCATCCAATAGGAGCTGCATAATATCCACGGTTCATTTGCTCGACCATTCGAATGACGGACATCGCATCTCCACGCGGCTCTCCACCAAGTGCTGGTGTTGGATGCAACTCTTGAACGAGCTGTAATAAGCCTTGTCCATTTTTAAGACGTCCTTCTACAGGTGTATAGAGATGTTGAATGTCTCTAATTTTCATTAACTTTGGTTGTTTAGGTACTTTCACTTCATCACAGTATCCTGCAAATATGGATGAAATCATCTGAACCACATACTGGTGTTCTTCTCTGTTTTTAGGGTCTATTAATAACTCTTGACCTAACTGTTGATCTTCTGTTGCCGTTTCACCTCGTCGAACTGATCCAGCTAAACATGTAGATAACGCCTTTTGTTTATCAACTTTCACTAAACGTTCTGGTGTTGCCCCAAAGAATAAGTTATCGCCTAATTCTAAACCAAATAGAAAACTTTCAGGCTGTTCTTTCGAAATATGATACATGGCGCTTGGCGAAGAAACCTTTTCTTTAAAAGAAAGTGCTAATGATCGTGCAATCACCACTTTATGTGCTTGTTTATCATGAATTAACTTCGTTACATGCGAAACTGCTGCTAAGTAAGATTCTTTATAGCGCTCTTTCATATCGACTAAGACAGGCTTTGCGTATGTTTTCAATTCCTTTACTTGAGCAGAATGAATCAAATTATCACGTTCTTTACGCAATTCATCAAACATAGTTTGAGATTCATTTGCAGTCGTTACTAAATGAATACTAACAAAGACTCGATCGTCTCGAATCACCAGTTGGAAAGATGGCACAGCAAAAAATGCTGAGGGAAATAAGTCCCATTCTGATTGTATTTGATTTAATGGATCAAAAGAAAATCCACCAAAAAGAATGGGTTGAAGCTCATGTTCTTCATTCACAATGGTTCCACATAAATTTTTCCACTCTCGATCTACATCTTCAAAACGACCATTCTGAGAAGAACTTTTTATAACATGAGCATGTCCTAGACCGACAAGCGTAAACGTTTTTTCTCTATTTTGCCAATAAAAGCGATGACCTTTGAAACTTTCTCCTGCTTCAAAAAAAGCAATTGAAGATAATCTATTAACTTCAATGGTTTCAGTATAAAAATGAACGTCAGAAGTTTTTTCTTTGACGGCATATTTAGTGGATGTATTATACTTTCGATTCATCCATATTCCCTCCGTAAACACGTTTTCACAAACAATGTGAAACCCTTTAATTTTCCTATCTTCTATCATACATCTTTATTCCTGTTCAAGCACTTGATAAGTAAACAATCTATCCATATTTAAATGGATGAAGTACAATTAGAAAGGTAAAAACACTCGAACACTTGAAGGAGCGAAACAAATTTATGTCACATGATTTAAAAGCCGATACAGGCTGGCGTGTGTGGTGGCAATTAACTAGACCTCATACGTTAACAGCTTCATTCGTACCGGTATTTTTAGGAACGATGATTGCCATTTCCCAAACGTCCATCAACTGGTTACTATTCTTGTCCATGCTTACTGCCAGTATGCTCATACAAGCAGCAACCAACATGTTCAATGAGTACTACGACTTTACTAGAGGATTAGATAATGAAAAGTCAGTTGGTATAGGTGGAGCGATTGTACGAAATGGAGTTGCTCCTAAAACGGTACTCCAGCTTGCATTTGTTTTATATGGAATTTCTGTTCTCTTAGGCATATACATATGTATCCAAACAACATGGTTATTGGCGATAGTCGGTGCTGTATCAATGGCCATTGGTTACCTTTATACTGGAGGCCCTTATCCAATTGCCTATACCCCATTTGGTGAATTATTTTCAGGGGTATTTATGGGGATGCTAATCGTCCTCATCGCCTTTTACATTCAAACTAGCCAAATCACCACGGAAGCGATCCTACTTTCCATTCCAAGCATGTTGTTAGTAGCAGCCATTATGTTATCTAATAATATAAGAGATTTGGTGGGAGATAAGGAAAGTGGAAGACGGACAATGGCCATTTTAATTGGTAGAAAAAATGCGGTTACGGTGTTACTTCTCTTATTTACTGTGTCGTACGTATGGGTGATTGCTTTGATTATTCTTGGACTATTAACTCCTTGGTCTCTATTGATACTTTTAAGTGTTAAAAAACCAATTCATGCAATAAAAATATTTAGGACATATGAACGTCCCCTCGAAGTTATGCCGGCTATGAAAGATACGGCATTGACGAATACATTCTTTGGTTTTCTTCTTGCCATAGGATTGTTACTAGGCTATCTTATTTAATACTAAAAACCGCAGTGCCAAAGTTGGCATCTGCGGTTTTTTCATTACAAGCTAGCATAGAATACCCTCTAATAGTTACCTCTAGTTGCACAACAAGAGCAACTCGAAATATAGTCAACTCTATTCATCTTTAGACTCCTAAGGTAAGTTCGAAGCCCAGTTGTATCTAGATATATTATAAAAACATGAAAGCTAAATTTAAAATCTATCTCTCTACATAAAAAAACACGCTATCATAGTGATAGCGCATCTTTCTATATGACCCCTACGGGATTCGAACCCGTGTTACCGCCGTGAAAGGGCGGTGTCTTAACCGCTTGACCAAGGGGCCAAACATCTGGCGGA
>JBFELW010000374.1:0-2957 GCA_041551995.1 Paenisporosarcina sp. | reverse complement strand
CGGTGATTGCTCTACGTATGATGCGTAACGCTGATCAAGTAGGGGCTCTTCTTCTCGGTTTCTACTTGGGATATAGTTATGTAAATAAGCACAAGAGCTTAAGTTTATTGAAGACTCTTCATATAGAGCCTCATTAAAATTTTCTAAATAACGCTTATAGGATAATGATTGATAGGAAGGATGAACAGTTTCGCGTTCTCTCTTTCCTAAGAATGTTATAACGATTCCATCTCCTTCAGCAATTTTCGAGTGTTGCCATTGTTTTAATTCCACGATGACTGCATTTTGATTGCCCTTATTGTCTTCTCCTGTAATAAGAAAATCAATACGCTTTTCAGTAGAAGGTAATTTATATTCCAGTAGAACATGCGTGTCTTCTTTCAACTTCGCATCTCTTAATATCTTCGCCATTTGTGGCAGTGAGTTTGTCCATGATAGCAGTTCACTAGGAGAAACAGAACGATTCATTTTTTCCTGTATATTATTGAGTAATACATTTCCTATATTTCTTTCAAGAACATGATCGATAAAAATGGAAGACGATTCATTATAAATTATCATTGTTGTTCCCTCGCTCTGAGTTAATATATTTATTAGAAAATTATGGATAGTTTTATTTTAGCACCTTTTACATAAAATAATGGGTTTTTTTGGAGGTTTTACTTGAATAATGGAATATTGGACCCGTCTTTCCCACAAATGTGAAACATCTGCTAAAAATACTATTAGGTGACTTTACAATTTTTGAATTTAGAATCTTGATATCCTTGGAATTCTTTTACACCGATTCCTGTTATAGATGACATGTATGCTGGAAAATTAGGGCGTACACAAGGAGATAAAAAGGATAATGCTCCTGCCTCATCGCCAGTAACAGTCACACTATAAAGAATGTATCTATTTCAATTCCATTCGATATAACCACTCTTTCTGTTATTCATTAGTAACTTGCACCTCATTAATAACCTGTAATCCTACATGTTAATTATGAAGATTTGATTAAAATAGTGCTGCTTAAAAAATAAACTGAATTCCAAGTTTAATTATTTGTTTTACATATCCCCTTGTAGGATATTTGATGAAATATATTCTTTTCTCTAGCAGCAAATCGGATTAAACATCAAAAATTTAAAGGGGTGTACGTAGATGAAGATTACACTGATTCAACAAAATGACACACATGGATCATTAGAATTGCATAATGAATTTTTTTGGGATTCAGAAGGTGCGTTTTTAAAGAAAGTAGGAGGTTTTTCGAGAATTTCCAAGTACTTAAAAAATCTGAGAGAAGAAAATAATCATGTACTATTTTTCGACGGGGGTGATTTATTTCATGGTACCCTTCCCTTAGTAAACAGTAAGGGCAATGTAATGTTACCTTTACTCGAAAAAATGGGATTGGACGGATTTGTTCCAGGGAATTGGGATTTTGCCTATGGAAAACAACAACTACAACAATTAACTCAGACCCTTCCTTTCCCAACTATCGCTTGTAATCTTAAGGATCAAGATACAAATGATCATTTTTTAAAACCTTTTATGGTGAAAGAATTAGGAGGAGTGAAGATTGGTATTATAGGTCTTACCTATCCTTTTGTCGATATTACTATGCCTCAAAGTTTTTCTGAAGGATTGGGGTTTTCAATTGGTGTTGAAGAAGTGCGAAAAAATGTAGAGGAGCTGAAGGGAAAAGTCGATATCATAGTCCTTCTAAGTCACATGGGACTTCCATTAGACGTTAAGTTGGTTTCATTAGTGGATGGAATAGATATTGTACTTTCTGGTCATAGCCATGACAGAGTAATTGAACCTATTGTTATAAATGAAACACACGTTGTACAGGCTGGTTCAAGTTCTTCTTTCCTCGGACGTTTAGATATTACGTATGAAGAAGACAAAGTAACAGATGTGCAATATGAATTAATACTTGTAGATGAACAGTTCGAAGAAGATGAAGAAGTCAAATCAATTATAAATTCAATTTTAGAACTTCACAAAGTAGAACGTAATACGATTGTTGGCGAAACCAATACAATTTTACATCGAATGACGTTAGAGGAAGCACCGATGGATAAACTGATAACTGATGCTTATTTATCTTCATTTGAATGTGACGTTGCCTTTTCACATGGTTGGCGTTATGGTACACCGATTGCTGTAGGTCCACTCAGTTTATATGATTTGCATACTATTATTCCCACAAACCCTGAGTTATTTACGATTGAACTCGATGGGAAAACGTTACGAAACGTACTAGAGAATAATTTGGAACAAGTTTTTTCTTCTGATCCATTTGGTCAAAAAGGCGGTTATATTCTACGTTCTAGTGGATTAAATATGACGTTTAAACCCTATAATCCAAAAGGTCATCGCATTCAAACCTTACAGATAGCAGGAGAAAACATAGACTTAAATAAGGCATATAAAATTGTCAGTGCAGGTGGACAACTCTTTAAAAAGTTTGAAGAAAAGAAAGATTATCAAAATATTAACGCGGTTGATGCTATTCAGAACTATTTAGAAAAAACGGGTCCTTTTGAACTCAAAAAAGGAACGGATATCATTAGTGTATAGAAATTTGTAGATATTCTATCCGTTGTGTATGAATGAATGGGTCAGTTCATTTTCATTCTACGTGTCTTTAATTGTCTCTCGTAAGAACCACAAGTAGCTGCCGAAATTGTATCTTCGACAGCCTTTTTCTAATTTAGCAAAACGCTATTCCCTATTAACCAAACATAAATACAAATGGTTGCACATTAAACGCAGAATTGTTTAAACCAAGCGGTGGCTTGGCTCCGCTCAGTTCATTCAATCTGCAGGTTATGATGCTCAGTGTGGCGTTGGCTACTCCATTCAAAAATGATAGGCAGACTAGATTCACCGCATTATGCGGCAACGTCTGCATGAGACAGTTCCTGTGTGTCCATGATGCAGATGACAACGTATGAATCCAT
>JBFELW010000373.1:0-2969 GCA_041551995.1 Paenisporosarcina sp. | reverse complement strand
TTTCCTTGTAAAGATAAAGACATGAAAAGTTCCCCCTATTTTATAACTAAATATTAATACCTGGTACTAATATTACATCACAAAAAAGAAAAGTGCAATTGCACTTTTCTTTAAAGTTGTGTAAGAAACATACTTGCTAGTCCTAAATAGATTAAAATACTAATAATGTCATTAAGTGTTGTAATGAATGGACCTGATGCAACGGCAGGGTCAATATTCATTCTATGAATGAGGAGTGGTATGAATGAACCTGATATTGTAGCAACAAATATTGATCCAAAAACGGCTGCACCGACTAGGAGTCCGAGAATGAAATCATGTTGTGTAAAATAAACAATTCCTATACTAAAGAAACCGCATACAACTCCCGTAATAAGACCTGTACCACCTTCACGCAAAATGAGTTTCATTTTACTCTGTTCTTCAATATCTCCTGTTGCAATCCCTCGAACTGCTACCGCTAGCGCTTGTGTACCACTATTTCCGGCCATTCCTGCAATTAAAGGAATAAACACGGCAAGAATGGCAACTTGATCTAAGGTTTCTTCGAATGTTCCCATTAAACTTGCTGTAAACATTCCTAAAAATAAGAGAAGAATCAGCCAAGGTAATCTTTTTTTAGCTGCTGTTAAAGGGCCTTTATCAAACGTATCCATTTCGGAAACGGCCGCTAATTTAGAGTAGTCATCATTTGCTTCTTCTTCTAAAACATCCAAAATATCATCGACTGTAATAATACCAAGTAAGTGGTTCTGGAAATCGACAACTGGAACGGCCAAGAAGTTATAGTCTTTAATCATCCTGGCAACTTCTTCCTGATCTTGACTGACCGATACACTGACCACACGATCGTTACGTATTGTACGTATAAGCGTATCTTCTTCAGCAATAATTAAATCACGCAATGAAACAACACCAGTTAATTGGTGGTCATCATTGACGACGAATACATAGTAAATCGTCTCTGCTTCAGGAGCAGCATTTCGTAATATGGTCATAGCTGATCGTGCAGTTGAGTTTTCAGGAATAGCAACATATTCCGTTGTCATGATTGAACCAGCTGTATACTCCTCATAATGCAATAGGTCTTTAATTTCTTGAGCGGATTCGTTATCCATTATCGTTAAATAACTGGCTACTTGATCTTTGCCAAGCTCATTTAATACGTCAACAGCATTATCTGCGTACATTTCTGATAACATATCTGCTGCGTACGTTGTATCCATTTCTTTTAGAAAGGGTTCGTATTCATCATCATCTAATTCAATTGCTTGGAAGATTTCAGCCATTTCCTTAGGAGAGAGATACTGATAGATGGTTTGTCTACTATCACGATCCACCTTTTCAAAGAATTGAGCTTGATCATACGGGTGAAGTGATAAAAACTCTTCACGGAATGCATCAACATGCTGATTGGTTAGGAAAGCAAGTAAGTTCTCATAGTCTAACTGCTGTTCTTCTCGATTCATTCGTTCTTCTTCTTTCATATATGCTCCCTCCTTTCTGTATATTGGTTTTCATACATACATTGCTAGTTTGTGGGTTACAATTAGAACATAATCAACATTCTATAAAAGAGGTGAAGGAATGCCGTACGACATCATTGGTGATATTCATGGATGTTATGATGAATTGATTGAATTACTAGAGATTCTAGGATATGAATCTCAGAACGGGGTTATTGTACATCCACAAGGTCGTCAGTTAGCATTCGTTGGAGATGCAGCAGATCGAGGTCCTCGTTCTATGGATGTCTGGAATCTTTTATTTGTTCAACAAGATGCAAAGTCCCTTATTTATTCCCCGGGAAATCACTGTAACAAATTTCATCGCTATTTAAATGGTCATAATGTACAAATTACAAACGGATTAGAAACCACCGTGGCTGAATTTAAACAATATTCCAAAGAAAAACAGGAAGCATTTCGAAAAAGATTTCTCGCGTTTTTTGAAATGCTTCCTTATTACCATACTTTGGATGATGGTAAATTAGTTATTGCCCACGCTGGTATTCGTGCTGATATGATTGATAAACCTCTTCGAAAAGAAACCATCGTCTTTGTTTTATTTGGTGACATTACAGGAGAAAAACATGCCGATGGCCGCCCCGTTCGTCGTGATTGGGCAAAGAATTATAAGGGAGATACCTATATTGTATATGGTCACACGCCAGTAAAAGAGCCGCGGTTTAAAAATAAAACAGTCAATATTGACACTGGTTGTGTTTTTGGTGGTAAATTAACAGCCTTCCGCTATCCAGAAATGGAGACTATCTCCGTATCATCAAAACAACCCTATATAGAAGAGAAATTTCATGATTTCTTAGACTGACTTAAAAATTCCTGCATGTCATTTGGTAGAGGGCTTTTAACTGTAAGGATTTCTTGTGTCAATGGATGTTTAATCGTTAACCTTGCACAATGAAGAGCAGATCGTTGTAAATAGTCAATAGAACCCCCATATAATTCATCTCCTACTAATGGATGTTGTATATGGGATAGATGTACACGTATTTGATGTGTACGTCCGGTTAATAATGTACACGTAACATGTGTAAACGTGTTCAAACGATCTAAAACCGTCACATCTGTATGAGCAAACTGACCATCTTTTTGGACTTCTCTTTCAATTATACTCGAGCCTTTTCTTCCAATAGGCTCTATGATTGATTTCATTTCAAATGGTACAACACCTTCTACAAATGCTTCATACGATTTTTCTAATAAATGACCAGACGTCATGACATGATGGATATGTCTATTTTTCACTAAACATAGAAGACCTGATGTATCCCGGTCAAGCCTAGTAAGAATATGAACGGTTGATGGGATGTTATTTTTTTCATAATAATATGCCACAAGATTTGCTAAACTCCCTGTAGGATGTTCTCTAGAGGGAATTGTTACAAGACCCGCTGGTTTATTAACAATTAATAAAACATTATCTTCAAACACAATTTCTAACTCTCC
>JBFELW010000372.1:0-2982 GCA_041551995.1 Paenisporosarcina sp. | reverse complement strand
TGAAGTCAATTCCTAAGTTCCCATAATACTCTTGAATGTACTTCGCTGTATTTGTTTCTTGAAACGATACCTCAGGATGCATATGTAAATGACGACGAATCACGAGCATTTCTTCAAATGCATAATCCAGTTTTTCAAAGAGTTGTTGTTTCAAAGTAGTTCTCCTTTCGCCTTACGAAATAGTATTGATTTTTGTAAGTATAGCATTTGAAAACGAACAGAACAATTGAAGATTTTTATTCTTTTATTAATTTAATAGCTCCGTCTTAAGACGGAGAAGAAATCCCTCTAGCGAGAGACGCGTTGTTGTGAGATGCTGTTACTATAAAGATAATAGGATAGTGAGGTGGGTGTAGAAAATATGAAACGACCCTTTTTAACTGTGTTCTTCTTCATAGGTTTAGGTGGTATATTACTTGGCTTAAATTTAGGTTTAATCCATTTAGAGGAAATCTCATGGAAAGCGTTTATTATTCCAACAATTTTAATAGTACTCGGTGCGAGTTCCCTGGATAGCTATACAAAACAAGGCCGTGATGGTATGGCACTCCTATGGGGTCTATTTGCTTTCACGTATGGTAGTTTGTTGACTTTAGGAGTACTTGATTTATTTACATTCAATTACGGTGATTGGGTAAAGTTATGGCCAATACTTTTAATAGCATATGGACTTCATCAATTATTTAGAAATGCTGAAAAAAAGAAGAATAAATCGTACACATATTGGCACTGGGAAAACGATGGTGAGAGAAGTGTGAAAAAGAAAAGAAGACCGATTTCTTCACTTCAATTTAATGAGCAAGGATGGGTAGTGGAACCCATGAATCGTGCAGTCAATATTGGATCGTTTTTCTTTGATTTCTCTAAAGCTAATATTCCTTTAGGAGAGACGCCTATTGATCTTAGTGGAAATGTGGGAGATATCAAAATTTTGATATCAGATCATGTAGCAGTTCATATTACATTTAAATCCAACGTATTGAGCGCAACTATTTTTGACAAAAAAGAGCATGGGGTTCGTTCAGAAGTGGAGTATATGTCCCCAGGCTACGAAGAAGCAGATCGCCGTGTAAGGATGAATATCAACTATCATGTACTCGATGCGAAGATAAAAAGAGTATAGGGAAGGATGTTCACATGACTTCAATCCGATTTTTATTCATCAAACAAGCGCTTCAAAATGCTTTACTATCAAGTAGTGTAGTATTTGTGATTGTACAACTCTTAACCTATATATTGCCTCAGTTTAAATTGACATTATTTGAGTCACTCGTGTTTATTAGTCTAACTTTTATCGTCATGGTTGTAATTGGAGTTTGGTTTGGAAATAAAACAGGCTCGGAAATATCGTCAAGAATGACAGACCTGCTTGCAGGATTTGGGTTACTCCAGAATGGAAAGTACACGTCTTATCTTCCTGTTCAAACCGAAGATGAAATGGGTTTGCTTGAAAATGGGTTTAATGAACTTGCTGAACAAATGAATGTACAAATGAAGTCGTTACAACGCTTGGTTGATCAAAATGTAACCATGATTAAACAAGCTGAACAAGCAGCGATGACTGAAGAGAGGCATAAAATTGCACGGGACCTACATGATGCGGTAAGTCAGCAACTGTTTGCCTTGTCCATGCTATCTTCTGCTGCTGAAAGAGTCGCTAGTAACGAACCAGAAAAAGCTGTACCCCTTATTCAGAAAATGTCTACTTTGTCTGTTAAGACTCTAAATGAAATGAGAGCTTTATTACTTCATTTGAGGCCCATGGATCTACAAAACAAGTCATTAATAGTGGCAATTAACGAGTTAATTGAAGAACTTGAGACCAGAACGGATATCTCATTTGAACTTTATTTCCCAAAAGACTGTTGTTTATCTCAAGGGACCGAAGAACATGTGTACAGGATTGTACAAGAGGTTCTTGCCAATTGCTTGCGACATGCGAAAGCCACACATGTAAAAATTGTGGCGAAAGTCCAAGATGCACAGTTTCGATTAACGATTAGAGATAATGGTAGCGGATTTGACCCTGATAAGAAAAAACAAACGTCATATGGGTTGATGACCATTAGAGAGCGATGTGAAGAAATCAGCGGGACGGCTAGATTATTTGCAAAAGAAGGAGAGGGTACGGAGTGGAATTTTCAAATCCCGTGCAAGCAGGAGGAGGGAGTAATTGATGAAAACGATTCGAATTGGGATAACGGATGATCATGAGATGGTTCGGCTTGGTTTAGTTTCTTATTTCATGACAGAACCAAATATCGAGATAGTAGGAGAAGCTCGTAACGGGAATGAAAGCATTGCGTTAGCAAAAGATCAGCTTCCCGATGTGATGTTAATGGATTTACTTATGGACAATGGAACTGGCATCGAAGCGACAAAAGAAATTCTACGTTTTCATCCAACATGTAAAATATTGATTTTAACTAGTTATTACGATGAGGAACAAGTTTTCCCTGCATTAGAAGCGGGAGCTTTTGGTTATTTATTGAAAACACTACCTGCTCATAAAATTGCAGAAGCTGTAAGAGATGCAATGGATGGTCAGGCGACAATTGCACCTAGAGTAACGGATTTAATGATGAAGAAATTGCGTCCTAAAAAGCGATTGTTACACGATGATTTAACAGATCGAGAAATGGATGTATTGAAATGCTTAGGAGACGGGCTCAGTAATCAAGAGATTGGGGAAAAGCTTTTTATAGGTATTAAAACAGTAAAAACCCATGTCAGTAATATTTTAGGTAAACTTGAGCTCACAGATCGAACCCAAGCCGCAGTATATGCAAATCGTAATGGAATACTTCAAAATAAATAAATAGTGAATAGTCTCAGCACAAGCACCTCTTTCTATTACAAGGGAATGATTGTGCTTTTTTTGTTGACTAATAAAACAAGAATCAAGTTATGGTTTCTTTTATAGAGGTTGATGATTTATTTCTATGTCCACTTATAAGCCCCTATCCAGAAAGAAAATAATGA
>JBFELW010000371.1:0-2983 GCA_041551995.1 Paenisporosarcina sp. | reverse complement strand
CCTCCACCCACTACTATTACGTCATACATCATTAAACACACTTTCTCTTTTTTCTTTATTATAAACCATTTGTAGTTTTCATGTCCGAGGAGTAAAATATCCTTTAGATTAAAATATTAAATGTCAGGAAGTTAGCAATGTCAAATAACTTTGTTAAAGGTACAGCAATTCTCACTATAGGCATGTTTTTATCGAAAATTTTAGGTCTCGTCTATATTTTTCCGCTTTATGCACTAGTTGGTGAAGAGAATATGCCCTTATATAATTATGCATATATTCCATATAGCATAATGCTTTCAATCGCAATCTCTGGTGTCCCTCTAGCTTTCTCAAAATTCGTGTCGAAGTATAATTCTCTTGGTGACTATGAAACTGGTAGAAGGCTTTTAAAGTCCGGTATGATAGTAATGATAATCACAGGATTTCTATCGTTTTTAATCATGTTCTTTTCAGCTGAATTTTTGGCTAAACTATTCACACCCGATGGTGAAAAACAATTTTCAATTTCTGAAGTTGCCTTTGTTATTCGATTAGTAAGTTTTGCACTAATCATTGTTCCATTCATGAGTTTATTACGTGGTTTTTTCCAAGGCTACAATTATATGCAACCAACGGCAATTTCTCAATTAGTTGAACAAATTGTTCGTATTGTGTTTTTATTAGGTGGGGCATACGCTGCGGTGTATATCTTTGGAGGAACACAACAAAATGCAATTCAATTCGCAGTTTTTGCAGCTTTCATAGGAGCGATAGGTGGAGTTCTGACTCTTTTTTATTATTGGAAAAAGAAGAAACCAGAATACCAAGATCTACTTGATGCCAGCATGCCAAGTGAAGGCGTTCGTTTGAGAGAATTGTACAAAGAAATTTCTGTTTATGCCGTTCCCATTATTTTCGTTGGAATCGCAAATCCTTTGTTTCAAATGGTAGATTTAATTACTTTTAATAGGGCAATGACCTCTATTGGTATTAACGGTAAAGTATCAGAGATTTATCTTGGGATGTTAAATACACTGACGCATAAATTGGTCATGATTCCAACTATGCTCGCACTTGCATTTTCTATGGCTTTAATTCCATTAATTACGAACTACTATACAAATAATAAGCATCAATTAGTGGTAAGGTCGCTCAATCAAACATTTCAGATTATCTTATTTATGACTGTACCTGCGATAATTGGTATCTCTCTTCTAGCAGATGATTTTTATCATTTTTTCTATAGTGAAAGTGAAGTAGGAAGTATGATTTTGGCTCATTATGCTCCTGCCGCCATATTATTTGGTTTGTATCCAGTGACAGCGTCTATTCTACAAGGAATCGATCGTCAAAAATGGATTATTCTAAACTTATTAACAGGTCTTCTTTTTAAGTTAGCGCTTAATATTCCATTAATTAAGTTATTTGAAACAGATGGTGCTATTCTCGCAACAATGATTGGTTATGGAGTGGCAATTGCCATGAACATAGGGGTCATTGTAGTAGTTTTAGATTATCGATCTAGACTACTTGTAAATAGAATCGTTCTGATCGGCCTACTAAATATTATTTTACTAGTAGCTGTTTTTGCTACAAATTTATTGCTTAATAACATCTATCCCACTTCTGGTAAGCTAAGTGCTCTTACACATATTCTAATTAGTGCGTTGGTTGGTGGAGTAATATATGCTTATGCCTCACTTCGCTTAGGAATTGCTCAAAAGTTATTTGGGGAACGCTTGACGAAGTACACAAAGAAATTTGGTTTTTAAGGTGGAGCTCGTATGAGATTAGATAAATTGCTTTCAAATATGGGGTATGGCTCACGTAAAGAAACAAAACTCCTATTGAAATCTAAAGCAGTTGAAGTGAATGGATCGATTGCTAAGGACGTCTCTTTACATGTAAATCCAGAAACAGATGAAATTCTCGTTTTAGGGGAAAAAGTTGTTTATACAGAGTTTATTTACTTGATGATGAATAAACCGCCTGGCGTTATATCGGCAACTGAAGATAAATATGATCAAACCGTTATTGATTTATTAGAACCCAAAGAACAACACTTTCAACCATTTCCAGTCGGACGATTGGATAAAGACACTGAGGGTTTACTAGTTATAACAAATGATGGTCAACTAACTCATCAATTGCTATCTCCAAAGAAGCATGTACCTAAAATATATTTTGCAGTTATAGAGGGGATTGTAACAGAGGAAGATAGTGAAATGTTTAAAGAAGGTGTAACACTAGATGATGGTTATCTTACAAAACCCGGATTCCTTACCATTATTCGAAGTGGAGAGACTTCTGAAATTGAGTTGACGATAACAGAAGGTAAATTTCATCAAGTCAAACGAATGTTTGAAGCAGTAGGGAAGCGGGTTACCTTTTTAAAACGTATGCAGATGGGGGCACTAGCTTTAGATCCAAAACTCAAACTAGGTGAATACAGGCCTTTAACTTCAGAAGAATTAAAAGCTTTACAACAAAAAGAATGACCGTCATTTGATGGTCATTCTTTTTTGCTTAGGAATCGAATAGTGAAAGGTAACCCTGTTTAACAGTACATCATTCTCATTACTTGAATTAAAATCTGAGTTTCAAGTCAAGTCTCTTAAATATGTGTACGAGCTAGAGATACCCATGTTAAATGCTATGAACAATATCTAAGATGTCATTCTTACTCGCTTGCTCGTCGTTGTCCATCTGCCCCGACTTGGACTGCTTATCAAGTCATTAAAGGCTAACACATTCAAATCTCTTTGAATGGTGCGAGGAGTGATGCCGAATTCATCGACTAAATCCTGTGTCGTGACAATTCCGTGATCATGAATGTACTTATACACACCCTTAATACGATTGAGCATCCGATCAGTAGTTGGTTTCATGTTTAGAACCACTCCTTCATCTTATGTTCTCTTGGCAAAGACTAGCGGACGACATTAGGTTTCTGATAAAATCAGCCGTTTAAGTAAAGTGTCTTAGACAGCCCCTTTTCTATAAT
>JBFELW010000370.1:0-2987 GCA_041551995.1 Paenisporosarcina sp. | reverse complement strand
TGGCACCCATGTATAAAGGTCCGGCTGGTATTGATGCATTAAATAAAATGATTCAACAAATGGTCAATCCAAATGATACAAAGAAACGCAAAGAATTAGTGTTTGGGGAGACAATATATCGTATTGGGGATAAAGTATTACAACTTGTTAATCAACCAGAGAGCCAAGTGTATAACGGCGATATGGGTGAAGTCATTAGTATTTCTAAAGCGAATGAAAATGTTGAAAAACAAGACATGATGATTGTGTCATTTGAAGGTATTGAAGTGACTTACCAGCGAAATGATCTTGGGCAATTAACCCTTGCCTATTGTTGCTCGATTCATAAATCTCAGGGAAGCGAATTTCCTATTGTTATTATGCCGGTCGTTCGTAGTTACATGAAAATGCTTCGCCGTAATTTGTTATACACAGGGATTACGCGAGCGAAGAATTTCTTGATTCTTTGCGGAGACGCTGACGTCTTTAAATTCGGCATTGAACGTACTGATGATTTAGCACGTTTAACTTCGCTAAAAGAACGGTTAAGTGAAGAAAATGTACCGGTAACAGAACCGATTGTCGAAGATGAGGGAACAAGTGTAGATGAAGGGCCAGTGTCCTTGACTGCCAGCAATCACTTGAAAATTCACCCGTTGGTGGGCATGAATGGGACAACGCCTTATGACTTTTTAGAAGAAATGGCTAAATGACAAATTGCAAGAATAAAAACATTATACTTTCCCAGCTCGAAAATATACTTGCCCTACGTAAAATTGAGGGAACTTAATCTAATTAGAGCTTGACAAAAGGAGAAATGTTTTTAAAGGTGATTCTACATTGAATCAAAAAGATAAAGAGATCCGGTTTGCTTTGGACTTTAATCCACTGCGCCATTGAACTGAACGGAAAGACCCTAAGTGACGCTGTCACTTAGGGTCTTTCTCTTGGGCAATCCTGCGGCGAATTTTCGTCCGCCGCAACCCTGAAATTAAATTGGCCATGTTTAAGTACTTTTTAATAACGAAAGATTCGGCACCTAGTCTCGGGAAAATAACCTTCCAAAGATAAAATTTTGGCAGGTTCCTACTTTTTTTATCTGGTTGTGTAAAGCTTATTTCAGTTTCGTGTACAGTAAATTGACCTTTTGGTGTTGATAGAGGCTAAGAGGAGAAACCCGACTCTTGGTTGTAATAATCGACGTTCACGTATGAAAAATCGACCTTTACGTAGGGGAAATTGGAGTTGACGTAGGAATAATTGACGTTCACGTTGTAAAAGTATCTTTTGGCGTTTGCAAAAGGTTTCTATTTCTTCCTATTGTCGAGATGTGGAGTAAAACAGCGTAGACCCCAGCGGGAATAGCGAAGTGTCGAAATCCACTCGAATGACCAGTTCGAGTTAAGTTCGGCACAAGCCCGCGGAAAGCGTAGCAGTTTTGCGGAATATCTATCTTATATTGGGTTGATCATAACCTAATAAAAACTTCCAAGTTGAATGCACAACCGTAGACCCTTTAACGGGTTTTGTTTTTGAGTACAAAACTAAATTATTACTCCAATCCGTACTCTAAGCCAGGCGTGTTTTAGAGTCCTTTTTTATTAATTCGTATGGGTTTAGCATACTAATTAGCATCCATTTTAAAAGGAATACAGAAGTTATTGTCAGTGTGCGAACGTATGTTAATTTCGATGCAAATAGAGCTTTATTAATTAGGCGTATTGGATATTAATGTTAAAATAAAAGAAAACATATTTAACACGCAACATGTGAAAATGTTTTGAAGGGAGAAACAAGTGGGGAAAGTTAGAATTTTATTTTTTTCTGGATTGCTCATATTTATGTTAGGAATATATTTAGCAACTCTCTTAATGACTCATTGGGTTGCAATCGGTACAATACTTGCAATATTGGGTGGGTTTTTTATGGGTGGTAGCTCATATTTCTTGCCTAAAGTTAAAAAGTAGATATCCTAGTAATAAATCTAAATGTACTATTCTTCAAGTTAATGTTTTCTTTTCATATACCATAAGTAAGAATGTGAAATGTCACACTTAATTTAAAGGGTGCTTTAGTTTAACAATGTCCTATAAGTATAAGAATTGGAGATATATGTCACCAAGCCTTTTTTGTATGCTATATCTTCCAAACAGCTTAAGAATCTTACTAAGAATTTATATGCTAAAAACACTGTTAATTCGATAGTAATACTTCATATGAGAACCCGTTAAAGAGAATGCGTATTTTCTAATACTCAAATGGGATATTAGTTTATGGATCAGCCGATATTCCTCTATGGTTGGAGAGTGTTTTTTGCTATACAAAAGTTGAGTATAATAGCCTAAACTTTCAAAAGAGGTGCAGAATGATAAAAGCAGTTATTTTTGATTTTGATGGATTGATTATTGATACGGAAACAATATGGTATGAAGCTTATAAGGATGCATTATTCCAACATGAAGTGAACTTAACGATTGAACAATTTGCACTAGTCATTGGCACAGATGACACAGTATTGGATAAATATATCTTGGACAATATAAAAGTATCGTCAACAATTTCTGAAATTAGAGAGTTGGCATCAAACCTTTTTCACGAAAAGATTGGTCAGCCTATTTTAAGAGATGGTGTCGAAGATTATTTGATCGCAGCCAAAGAAACGGGACTGAAAATTGGTTTGGCTTCGAGTTCAAAGCGGGCATGGGTAGAAAAGTATTTGACCCGGCTTCACATTCTTCCTTATTTTGAAGTAATCAAAACAAGAGATGATGTAACGACTGTTAAGCCAGACCCTGAATTATACGTTCAAGCCATAAACGCACTCGGTGTGAATCCAGATGAAGCTGTCGCTTTTGAAGACTCTTTAAATGGATTGAAAGCAGCACGAGCGGCTGGATTGAAATGCGTTATTTTCCCTAACCCGGTAACAACCAATTTAGCTTTTGAAGATCACAGTCTGAGATTGTCTTCGATGGCAGAACGACCTTTGGCGTATATCCTAAAAGAGT
>JBFELW010000369.1:0-2997 GCA_041551995.1 Paenisporosarcina sp. | reverse complement strand
GTGTAGAAATTGGTGATGCTTCAATTCCTAAGTTGTCACATACATATTTCTCAACAAAAGGATCAATATTGGCATACGTACCAACTGCACCAGACATTTTCCCTGTTTCGATAGACTTCGCTGCAGCTTCAAAGCGTTCCACATTTCGTTTCATTTCTTCATGCCATAAAGCAAGCTTCAAGCCAAATGTTGTTGGCTCTGCATGGACTCCATGTGTACGACCCATCATCACAGTAAATTTATGTTCTTTTGCTTTATTCGCTAAGATTTCAACAAAGTTATTTAAGTCCTTGCGGAGAATGACATTCGCTTGTTTAATGATGTATGAAAGTGCTGTGTCTACTACATCTGTAGAAGTTAAACCATAATGAACCCATTTACGCTCTTCTCCAAGAGTTTCAGATACCGCGCGTGTGAACGCGACGACATCATGACGTGTTTCTTCTTCTATTTCTAAAATACGGTTTACATCAAATGAAGCATTTGCACGAATTTTTGCTACATCTTCTTTTGGAATATCACCTAGTTCAGCCCAAGCCTCACATGCTAATATCTCAACTTCTAACCATGCTTGGTATTTGTTTTGTTCTGTCCAAATCGCTCCCATTTCAGGGCGTGTATAACGTTCTATCATTAGTAACTCCTTCTATTCTGACCAAATACCAGAATGTTTGATTTCTTTTAGTGTTTGATTAATATCATCCGTTAAAATAGTGACATGCCCCATTTTACGTTTTGTTTTCGCTTCGTCTTTTCCGTATAAGTGAATGGACCAAGCAGGATATTTTGAAATGGCGTTTGAAAGAGGCACAACATGTTCCCCTAAAACATTAACCATTACACAAGATTGAAGAAGAACTGGTTTTCTCAGCGGCCATCCGCAGATCGCACGTACATGCTGATGAAACTGTGAAATATTACATGCTTCTAATGAATAGTGTCCAGAATTATGAGGACGTGGTGCCAATTCATTGATGATGATTGAGTCATCTTCTAATACAAATATCTCTACTGCTAGTGTACCAACCAGTTGTAAATGATCAGCAATTTGTTCAGCTGCTTTAGTAGCTTGTGTCAAAATCTTATCGGATACTCTAGCTGGTACAATCGTTTCATGTAAAATATGCTGTTTATGAATATTCTCACCGACAGGGAGACAGTAGGTTTCACCACTACCATTGCGTTGTACGATAACGGAAATTTCTTTAGTAAATGGAACAAACGCCTCGGCTATACACGCACCGTGGTTAAATAAGGGTTTCGTTAGATCTAAATCTTCAATTGAATCCAATCTGAGTTGTCCTTTTCCATCATAACCACCATAAGCAGTTTTAAGGATGCATGGAAAACCAATCGTCTTAATGTTTGCTGCTAATTCTTCCTGATTATTCGCAACTACATAATCGGCTACTGGCACACCTGCATTGCGTATTTCTGCTTTTTCAGTAATACGATTTTGTGTAATTCTGACTAGCTCCGCTCCCTGAGGAACATATGCAATTTCCGTTAAACGTTTTAATCCTTGGTAATCAATATTTTCAAACTCGTATGTGATAACATCGCTAATTTCTGCTAATTCTTCAAGAGCCGTCTCATCATCATAAGGAGCAACAATTTGGATATCCGATACTTGCCCACAAGGCGATTCCATTGCTGGATCTAATACGGCTACTTTGAATCCTGCTTCTTTAGCAGCCATGGCCATCATGCGACCCAGTTGTCCTCCGCCAATGATACCAATCGTTTGACCTGGAAAGATGGTATTCATCATATTAAATCACCGTTACTTTCAAACACTTTCTCTTTCGTTTCTTCACGACGTTTGTCCAACTGGTGCGCTAACGTTTGGTCAGTCATTGCAAGCATTTGAGTAGCAAGTAAGCCAGCATTTGTTGCCCCAGCTTTTCCGATGGCAACAGTTGCTACAGGAACACCGCCAGGCATTTGAACGATAGATAGTAAGGAGTCTAATCCATTTAATGCTTTTGACTGAATTGGAACACCAATTACAGGCAATGTTGTTTTGGAAGCGACCATTCCTGGCAAATGTGCTGCACCACCTGCTCCTGCTATAATGACTTGAATTCCACGGTCACGAGCTAATTGAGCATATTCAAACATTAAATCCGGTGTTCGATGGGCAGACACTACTCTTTTTTCGTAAGGGACTTGCAATTCATCCAGTATGTCGCATGTATATTTCATTGTTTCCCAATCACTCGAGCTTCCCATAATGACGCCAATTTTTGCATTCATTCTAAATCGCTCCTTTTTATAAGATAAGTTTAATCACTAAGCCTTCGAAAAATGTCACATAAGAGAGAATCAAAGAATTTGTATAGTGGCAGTTAAAGCTATATATGTTATAAAAAAAAGTGAAAAAAGTCCTCAAATAAACTGCTCATTATGCATGAAAAGCAGTTTACTTGAGGACTTTAAAGAAAATCGGGCCTGATTGTATGATAAATACATACGAAGACTCACGCCGTCATCTCACCCAAAAGTTGCTTTCCCGCATAGTCCAGTCATTTACGGTGACCTGGTAGAGACGCTAAAGCCAATTCTTTAGCATATATGGGGATATATTATTAATTCTACTTTTATTCTAACAAGAGTAAGTGGGTGAGTCAACGCTAAAATACGAACAATAAATATTCAGAAAACTAAAACGTTCGGATTTAAGTGTTATTTTAGTTATTCTGAAAGGTACGTACCTTTAAATTGAATGATTTGGCGAATTGGTACAATCTCACCTTCAATTTCTTTAAATACAGGTTCTTCTCTTCTGCCCGTTGGCATGTAACCCTCTGACTTCATTCGTGCTAAACACGAGTCAATGGTTTCATGCTCTTCCACCTCAAACCAAACTGTCTTTTTCTTCATTTAAATAAATTTCCTTTCTTCTCCATCTTCACCCATAACCTACCATGAAGATTTTGTCCATACGTTTTAATAAAGCCTTTTGAAACCATTCATTTCCTTTATTATCGCATATAG
>JBFELW010000368.1:0-2997 GCA_041551995.1 Paenisporosarcina sp. | reverse complement strand
TAGTCTTCAATTAAGCCATCTTTTAATTTTACACGAACATGCCAAGTTGGAGCAAACACTTGCGTTTCTGTGAAATGAACAAGAGTGGAATATCCTAATGAGATATCCTTTATGGTGGCTTCAGATTTAAGTAAGCTTCGTTGATATAAAGTCTTCACTACTTCTTCTTCCGCTAATAGACTAACCAATCCTTCACCAAACTCTTCCAACTCTTCAAACTCTGTTTGTTCGTATCGAATCATTTCTTGCTCTTCATTCCAATATAAAGTAACTCTTGCTTTGGAATTATTGAAAATGAAACGGTCTTTTGTTTTTTGAAATAGTACAGCTTTTCGTTCCTCTTCATCTATTTCCCACAGTTTATAAGAAGAGCCGTTCTCAACATTTGCTATCGTAAACTCTTCGAAACTTAGAGCATCTTTCACATTTTGAATCAAGATAGGCTCAATGAATGTAGCATCTAGTTGGGTCCCATCAATTATTTTAATCGTCTGATTCTCTCGAGTTCGTAACTCATCCAGAGAGTAGATACGTACATTCCCAGTGACATATGACTCTTTTTCTGGATTTTTAGACAGACTGTCATAACTAATGTTATCCGCCTGTAATCGCTCCTGAATAGATGCCTCCCCAAGTGGTTCAATGTTTTGTGCTTCATTGTTACGATTTAAGTAAAGCGAGTAAAGAAATACATTTAAAATCGAAAACACAATAATGAAGATGGTTTTGGTTTTATTCCAATCCATAAGGTCCACCTCCTAATACATCTGGCGTAAGTCTAGTCCACACTTTATTAGACAAGTAGAACCAAGAAGGTTCTAGGTTAAGTAAACCTTTTTCATCATCCCTTGTAAGATAGTATCCTAATAACAGTTCTTTTACTGATGCAACGTCTAAATTTTCAACTTGTTCTAATATTTGAGCAGCTCTTTCTCCCGAAGGTAAGATAAGTACATCTGTCTCGGAAGGAAGGGAAAGACCTAACGTATAGTAAGGTCTTACATAGCTAAAAATACGGTTGTTACCCCAAATAGTACTAATTGTAGTGGATGACATTTCACTAAATACAGGATATCCCTGTAAGGTTAGCTGGTAATTAACTCTTTGATTTACCGGATCTACTCCACTAAAAATATAGTCATCCGTCCACCCTTCGTGCTCATTAACAAAGTCTAAACTGTCAAATACCAGTTCAGAAGGAATACCTGGATTAGAACTTTCTGCTGCTGGATAGCTATATTTAAATGTTCTTTCCAGTAAATCAACATTCATGAGTGCTGTATCGTCTGAATATTCCTCATAGAAGGTTCCGGTAGAACTACGACGAACTTTATTTGGATTATCAAATAAAGCATCTTTAAATCGAATTGGTGGAATTTCTTTAAAAATATATGTGTAACGAATTGTCTCTACTTCGTTAGACGGAACAAAAAGTGATACGTTTTGGTTTCTTTGTAGTTCCATATATTTAGAGAATCCACGTGCAGATGCTAAAATCTTTTCCTCAATGTTTTGATTACCAATTCTTGCTTTTGCTGTATATAAGAGATTGGTTGATGAGCTAGGGAAATAAACGGTTAACTCTCCATCGTCAGTGAAATTCCAATCGACAATGATACGATCAAATCCAGTTTCTTTGACATTTGTGTTAGAGAAAGGCCATACGTTATCAAAAACGGGAAAAGGTATATCTGATGGATAAAAAATAGTGAAACGATTAGGAGTGTTACTAATATCGTTTAACGCCTCCACGCTCAAGTTGTTATTAATCATCGTTAATTCTCTAAATTCCCAATCTTTCATAACATCGAGAATATAATCTACTTGAGTTGAAGAGGATGTACCAGTCATTTCATCTTCAAAGCTAAAAACCATTTTATATGGTTTTAATACATCGTTTAACCGCTGGCTTTCTGCTATGGAAATATCCATTGCAGGTGCTTTTTGAATTTCAGGGTAAGAAGGTGTAAAGGTCCAAATTGAAAAAGTTAAAGTAATACTCAGAACAACTAGTAGCAGTAAAAAACCCGATTTTATATGTTCAACGTATTTCATTCCCATTCACCCGCCTCATCCAACTCAAACGGCAACGTAAAGAATATTGTAGTACCCCTGCCTTCTTCACTCTCTGCCCAAATCCGCCCTCCGTGTGCTTCAATCATTTCCCGGGCAATTGCAAGACCTAATCCTGTTCCACCCATTGAACGAGCTCGTGCACGATCGACACGGTAGAAACGATCAAAAATCCGCTCTACATTTTCTTTTGGTATTCCCATACCATCATCTGAAATCATGACTTTTATAAAACCTTCTTGTACGATAAAACCAAAACGAATATTTCCACCGTCCGGAGAATATTTTAATGCATTCGAGATAATATTATCAATGACCTGGGTTAGTTTATCTGTATCAGCTTCAACAAAATATTGTAACTCAGGTAAGTGTCTGTCAAAGTTAACGTTTTGAGATTTTGACATTTCAAAGCGATCGATTATACGACTAAAGAATTTATTAAACTCAACAAATTCTTTATTCAAATCATAATCACGACTATCCATTTTTGATAACTGTAGTAAATCATTTACAAGACGAATCATTCGCTCTGTTTCTGTTTGTGTAGTTTTTAAAAAGATTGGTGCCAAGTCTTGGTCTTGCCAAGCTCCGTCCGCTAGTGCTTCTAAATAACTACGCATGGTGGTCAACGGTGTTCTAAGCTCGTGAGATACATTTGCTACAAATTCTCGGCGTTCCATATCTATCTTCTCTTGCTCCGTATTATCATGTACAACCGTAATGAGTCCATTTACAAATCCGGTCTCTTTTTGAATGACAGAGAAATTAGCACGTAAAATATACGGTCTTTCTGGCGTACTAAAGTCTAAATTAACCGATTCCTTCATATGAATTAAATCTTCAAATGCATATTGAGATTCAATTCCTAGTACAGAAGAAATGGGTCTCTGAATAACCATCTCTCTCGGAACCCGTAATAATCTT
>JBFELW010000367.1:0-2999 GCA_041551995.1 Paenisporosarcina sp. | reverse complement strand
GTGATGGTAAAAATGTTTGAGCCGTTCCAGTGGTACCCCATAACATAGCTGCCATGAGCACAAGGAGGTAAGGAATCACTGTTTTCATCTTGTCACCTCAATTTATTCTTCTACCTTTTACTTTACCATATTTTGCACATATTGAGATATGGTATGACGTAAACTATACTTGAATAAGGGGAGGTTGACTGGGTTGTATTTAACAATAGAAGAAACAGCAGTTTTTTTATCAATGCCTGAACACCAAGTAAGAAATTATGTGTTGGAAGGTCGCATTAAATCCGTTCATGATGGTGAACAATTTTTAATCAATCAAACGCAGTTCGAACGGCATCTTGAACAAATAGAAGATGTTAAAAGACAAATAGATGAATGGCGAAACACTCCAATTCCTGAAGATATCGATGTTAAGGATGAGGATTAATGTATATGTAAATAAAATGGTATTGGAATTGTTATTTCTCCAAAAATAGTTTTTTATTCATTTATAAGAACGGCACCCTTCAAGTTGCTTTTTAGCATGTATCATTATTAATTTTGGGAATGCACGACTAGAATCCTTTACCTTTACACATTCTATTGAGAACAGTTCATTTGACAATGTCTCTAAAGTTACGTAAGGTGAAACTTTGTGCAAGCAAAACTAAAGAGACTCGAGGGGGAAACATGAAAAATATCACAAAAGTATTTTGGATTGCGTTAGCGCTAGTCTTGTTAGCCGTAGGGTTTGGTGCACTCGCACCTGAAAGCTTTGAAAAAGTCACTGGCACAATGCAATCATTCATTACATCCAGCTTTGGATGGTATTATTTAAGCGTCGTCTCCATTATGGTCCTTTTCACTCTTATTGTAATTGTAAGTCCATTCGGTAAAATACGTTTAGGCAAAGATACAGATCGACCTGAATATTCAAGAATTTCTTGGTTTTCGATGTTATTTTCTGCTGGTATGGGGATTGGACTTGTCTTTTGGGGAGCTGCAGAACCGCTTTCTCATTATGCCATCAGTCCTGCAACTGCAGATCCTGGGACACGAGAAGCCTTCCGTGAATCCATGCGATTTACCTTTTTCCATTGGGGATTACATGCATGGGCCATTTACGCGATTGTCGCTTTAGCACTCGCTTACTTCCAGTTCCGTAAAGGCGAACCTGGGTTAATTTCAGCAACATTGAAGCCGATTTTTGGGGACAAGATGAACGGTCCTTGGGGCGTGTTGGTAGATGTTTTCGCCGTTTTCGCAACCGTTGTAGGTGTTGCCACTACACTTGGCTTAGGAGCTATTCAAATTAACGGAGGCTTGGCTTATATTTTTGGTATTCCTACTGCCTTTTCTGTACAAGTTGTCATTATTGCTGTAATTACAGTATTATTCCTAATTTCAGCTTGGTCAGGATTAAGTAAAGGAATCAAATATTTATCCAATATCAATATGATATTAGCTGTATCTCTATTGGCATTAGTCGTCATTCTTGGTCCTACAG
Organism: Paenisporosarcina sp.; assembly: GCA_041551995.1. GTDB lineage: Bacteria > Bacillota > Bacilli > Bacillales_A > Planococcaceae > Paenisporosarcina. The sequence goes on along the minus strand of JBFELW010000367.1, from coordinate 1,516 downwards.
TACTAATTTTCAATATGTTCACAGACACGCTTGGAAGGTATGTACAAAATATCGTTCAAATGAGCTTTAGTGCTGCACCTCTTAATCAAACAAATCGAGAATGGATTAATGGTTGGACGATTTTCTACTGGGCATGGTGGATTTCTTGGTCGCCATTTGTCGGAATATTTATTGCCCGTGTATCCAAAGGTCGTACCATTAGAGAATTCTTAATCGGAGTTTTAATGATTCCGTCACTTGTAAGTTTCTTCTGGTTCTCTGCTTTCGGAACGACTGCAATTAATATTCAAGACAAAGTAAAGGATTTAACTGCTTTAGATTTAAAAACGGAAGAAACACTGTTTGCCGTTTTTAATGAAATGCCATTGTCTATGGTATTGTCCATTATTGCTGTTGTTTTAATTAGTACGTTCTTTATAACATCTGCAGATTCAGCAACATTTGTGTTAGGTATGCAAACAACCAATGGGTCCTTAAATCCATCAAACATAGTTAAAGTGATATGGGGTCTTGCACAATCATCCATAGCAGTCATATTATTGTCTTCAGAAGGTTTAGGTGCACTGCAAAGTATGCTTATCGTTGCAGCCTTCCCATTCTCCTTTATCATGGTGTTGATGATGGTTTCCTTGTACAAATCATTGTCTGATGAAGCGAAAAAGATGAAAATTAGATAAAAGAATGGCCAAGCACTCCTCTTTTGGGGCGCTTGGCTTTTTTATTGGAGTTCAAAGAATATGTTATACGCTTTTGGATCTGCCTTCGTCAATTTCAATTCTAATTCATACCACTTCCGAATTTCTTCATCCATCGGCAGTATGTAAAATGGAATGTTCTCATCTTGCGCTTTTTTCTTAAGTTGTACCGAAGATGAATCTATTCCATATTCACTGACCGAAAGTATTTTTTCAGAATAAAAAAACCGTTACATTTCTCTAGATTCAGAGACATGTAACGGTTTAATCCATTTTTAACTATTGACTAAAATTTGATTTCCTTTTTTTATGATGTCTGCATAATCTTCGACCATTACACTTGCTGTAGGAAATTTACCCGCTCCTGGACCTGTCAAAGTTAATGTACCAATGTAATTTGTATCAAGTGTAATGGCATTATCTACACCTTCAATCGCATACAATGGATGCTCTTGACCTACTAGCTTTAGACCCACGAATGCTTGCAAAGTGCCATCAGCTTCTTGACAAATTTCCGCAACATGCTTGAAACGCAATCCTTCTCTTGTAGCACTTGCTACCTGTTCTCGTGTTATTTCATCTATTCCTTGAATCTCTACTTCATCCCAATTTGGTTGTTTTCCAAATGCTAACGCACTTAATATCATAAGCTTTCGAAAAGCATCTTGACCCGAAACGTCATTGTACGGATCGGCTTCTGCATACCCCAGTATTTGTGCTTCTTGCACTACATCTTGAAGTAGACTTTTTTGCAATCGCATTTGAGTTAATACGTAGTTTGACGTTCCATTTAATATCCCTTGAATCCTATACACTTGATT
>JBFELW010000366.1:0-3008 GCA_041551995.1 Paenisporosarcina sp. | reverse complement strand
TTCGAATCTTACTTTTTCTCGTTCTTTGGTTGAAGAACCAAGAACATGCTACTGCCTTCCATCTTCGGTTTTTGTTCAACCGTCGACACTTCAGTACACGCTTCTGCAAAGCGATCTAATACGCGTTGGCCTATTTCTTTATGCGTAATTGCACGACCTTTAAAACGAATAGAAGCTTTTACTTTGTCGCCTTTTTCAAGGAACTTTATCGCGTTACGTAATTTCGTTTGGAAATCATGCTCATCGATTGTCGGGCTCAAACGAACCTCTTTCATTACGATGATTTTTTGATTTTTACGAATTTCACGATCTTTCTTTTGATTCTCGAACTTGAATTTACCATAGTCCATAATACGAGCGACTGGTGGCTTGGCTTGAGGGGCCACAAGGACAAGATCCAAATTAACGTTTGCAGCAATATCAAGCGCTTCGTTACGCGTTTTAACTCCTAATTGATCACCGTTTTGGTCAATAATTCGAAGTTCACGTGCTCGAATGCCGTCGTTTACATACATGTCTTTGCTAATAGTAATCCACCTCCAGGTAGTGTCGCGAATACATGGTTTGGGCATAATGCTTCAGAATCATAAAATTCTGAGTCAGTTACGCCGTTCCGGACCAATAAAAAAACGGGCGGACATTTTAGTAAGATGTCCGCCCGCCGATATATGTACGTACAAAACTGTACGTTACGTTCAATCGTGTGCCGACCTGTAAACAACAAAATGTGTCGATCAGGTGAGAAGCGGGCAGCCTCTTCTTATACCACAAACTTGTATTCATTAACTTTATCAATAGTAGCATGCTCACAATCTCGTGTCAACATGGTTTAGCGAATTTCATTAGATATACGAGATAGGAACTCCTCAAATGAAATACTTTCTGAGTTTTGTTCTCCATACTTACGCACATTTACAAAACCGCTTTCCAGTTCCTTGTCTCCCAGAACGAGCATATAAGGAATCTTTTGCATCTGTGCTTCACGAATTTTATATCCAAGTTTTTCTTCACGGTCATCCATTTCAATTCGTAAACCAGCAGCTTGAAGTTTTTCAATTGTATCTTTTGCATAATCAAAATGTACTTCATTTGAAACCGGAATAACTTGGACTTGAACAGGAGCTAACCAAGTAGGGAATGCTCCTTTGTATTCTTCAATTAAGAAGGCAACAAAGCGTTCCATAGTTGAAACAACTCCACGGTGAATAACAACCGGTCGATGCTGTTTACCATCTTCTCCTATATAAGAAAGCTCAAAACGTTCTGGTAATAAGAAATCGAGTTGTACAGTTGATAATGTTTCTTCTTTTCCTAATGCTGTTTTGACCATCACATCCAACTTCGGACCGTAAAACGCTGCTTCCCCTTCTGCTTCGAAGTAATCCAAACCAAGCTCATCCATTGCTTCCTTGATCATGCCTTGTGCTTTATTCCACATGTCATCATCATCAAAGTATTTTTCTTTATCTTCAGGATCGCGATACGATAAACGGAATGAATAATCATTTAAGTCAAAGTCCTTGTAAACCTCAATAACAAGTTGAACTACACGCTTAAACTCTTCTTTGATTTGATCAGGACGAACAAAAATGTGAGCATCATTTAATGTCATCCCACGAACGCGTTGGAGACCAGTTAAAGCACCAGACATTTCATAACGGTGCATTGTTCCAAGCTCAGCAATACGAATCGGTAGATTACGGTATGAATGAATGCCATTTTTAAAAATCATCATATGGTGTGGACAATTCATAGGACGAAGAACTAAATCTTCATTATCCATGCTCATAACCGGGAACATATTTTCTTGGTAGTGATCCCAGTGACCACTCGTTTTATATAGTTCAACACTGCCCATTACTGGTGTATAAACGTGATCGTAGCCAAGTTTTACTTCCTTATCGACAATATATCGTTCTATAATTCGACGGATGGTTGCACCTTTTGGCAACCACATAGGAAGACCTTGGCCAACTTTTTGGGAGTTCATAAACAAATTAAGTTCTTTCCCAATTTTACGATGATCCCGCTCTTTTGCTTCTTCAAGCATCTTCATGTGACCCGCTAATTCTTCTTTTGTGAAGAATGCCGTTCCATATATACGCTGCAACATTTTGTTGTCGCTGTTTCCACGCCAGTACGCACCAGCTATACTTAATAACTTAAATTCTTTTAACTTTCCAGTTGAAGGGACATGCACGCCTCGACATAAGTCGAAGAAATCGCCTTGTTCATAAATCGAAACCTGATCGTCTTCAGGAATGGCTTCTAATAATTCAACTTTATATTCATCATCTTGAAACTTTGTAAATGCTTCAGCGCGAGACACATCATGACGAATAATTTCCATGTTCTCATTAATGATTTTTTTCATTTCTTTTTCAATTAGTGGTAAATCTTCTGCTGTAATCGGTACCGGGGAATCAATGTCATAGTAAAAGCCATTTTCGATTACTGGACCTACTCCTAATTTCACGTCTTTAAATAGTCGTTTGACAGCTTGGGCAAGTAAGTGCGCTGTACTGTGACGTAATACTTCTAAGGCTTCATCTGATCCAGCAGTGACAATCGCTATCGCTCCATCACTCTGTAGAGGTGCTTTTAAATCGACAAGCTTGTTGTCTAGTTGTCCTGCTAATGCTTTCTTCCGAAGACCTGGACTAATAGAAGCGGCTACATCTTCAGTAGTTGTGCCTTTAGGAAACTCCTTAATTGCGCCATCAGGAAATTTCAGTTGAATTGTTTCTGACATGTTGAACACTCCCTTTTTAGATGTTGATTAAAAAAACTTCAAAATAACAGGTGGGTTTGCTTTCGGCTTGAACACCCATTTTAAAGATCTTTTTTAAACACTCTTTTAGATAAAATATAAAAAAGAACACAAAAAACCCCGTCCTATGAAAGGGACGAGGTATGAGTTCGTGGTTCCACCCTTCTTCCTTCTCTTCAGTCCAAGACTAAAAAGATGAAGCTTTGAGCCGGCTAACGGGCCGTTACCGTCAACAGTT
>JBFELW010000365.1:0-3011 GCA_041551995.1 Paenisporosarcina sp. | reverse complement strand
TAAATCGGGGTGATCTCCCCAACCAGTTAGACCAATATGAATCATCTTCATTCACACTCCATTTGTAAAACATGATACCAATAAGTATATCAATAAAATAGAATAGGCTCTAAGATAAGTCCCTAAAATAAACAAAGGTTTGTCCTAAATCCTTTTAAGAACAACCCTTTTTCCTGGTTAATTGCTTTTATAGAAACGACTATTGATTTCCGTTTCAAGCAGCACTTTCCGTGGGCGAGCACCGAGCCTCCTCGGGCCAACAGGACGTTGGTCACGAAGGCGTTACCACAGGATGTGGTGTTCTTAGCCATCGTTCCTTTGCCCTGCGGGGTCTCGTCTTTCTCGCTTTTCCACAGGAGTCGCTGCCTTCCACTTCAATCATTTCCATATTTATAGTGATTCCAAGAAAAATTCTATTTGTTCCTATTCTTTTCAGCAGGAAAAGTGGGTCCAAGTGTTTTTGCGATTCCGTGTTGCTTGGAGTGCAGGTGCGTGCAAATAACATCTGCTCCTGTTTCTGCATCGCTACGTTAGCTTCGAAACATGATAGTGCGTTGCATCGCTACGCTAGCTTCGTCGCAAATAATAGAGCCAAATTGCCTTTGGTACTATTATTTCCTACGGGAAGAGCGCGAGTCAAAAGACCCTGCAGCGAGCGGAAAGGATTGAAGGCTAAGGCCCCCACTACGCGAGTCAACGCGGAAAGCTAGCGCCAGAACGGAAAGCAGACGCTTAGTGCATCGTAATCATCCTATTTTCTTAAATATAACCGGGGAAACTCTTGACTAATGGTAATAAACGTCCGCCTGAAACGGAAATCAACAGAGTCGTTTCGACAAAGTCTTTTAATATAGAAAAGGGCTGTTCTAAAAAGTCATTTTTCATGACTTCTTGAACAGCCCCTTCAACGTACTATAAATTACCCGATTGAACCTTCCATTTCGAACTTGATTAATCGGTTCATTTCCACTGCATATTCCATTGGTAATTCTTTTGTAAATGGTTCAATGAATCCCATTACAATCATTTCAGTCGCTTCTGTTTCAGTAATCCCTCGACTCATTAAGTAGAATAATTGCTCTTCAGATACTTTTGAAACTTTCGCTTCATGTTCCAAAGACACATTATCATTCAAAATTTCGTTGTATGGAATTGTATCAGACGTTGATAAATTATCCATTATTAACGTATCACACTCAATGTTTGAACGTGCTCCAGAAGCCTTAGGACCAAAACGCACAACACCACGGTAAGTTACTTTACCGCCTTGTTTCGAAATCGATTTTGAGATAATTGTCGAAGACGTGTTAGGAGCTAAGTGAATCATTTTAGCACCCGCATCTTGATGTTGTCCTTTACCTGCAATTGCAATTGACAATGTCATACCACGTGAACCTTCACCTTTTAAGATAACAGCTGGGTATTTCATTGTTAATTTAGAACCGATGTTGCCATCAATCCATTCCATCGTTGCATTTTCTTCACATACTGCTCGTTTTGTTACTAAGTTATAGACATTATTTGCCCAGTTTTGAATAGTTGTATAACGGCAATAACCATTCTTTTTAATAATGATTTCTACAACAGCACTGTGAAGTGAGTTTGTTGTATAAACAGGTGCTGTACAACCTTCTACATAATGAACATGTGCACCTTCATCCACAATAATCAAAGTTCTTTCAAATTGACCCATGTTTTCTGAGTTAATTCGGAAATAGGCTTGTAAAGGCGTGTCAACTTTAACACCAGGTGGGACATAAATGAAAGATCCCCCTGACCATACTGCTGAGTTTAAAGCTGAAAACTTATTGTCAGAGTTAGGAATAACGGTACCCCAATACTTTTTAAATAAATCTTCATTTTCACGAAGAGCAGAACCTGTATCTTTAAAGACAATACCCATGTCGGTAAGTTCTTGTTTCATATTGTGATAAACCACTTCAGATTCGTATTGTGCAGAAACACCTGCTAAATACTTTTGCTCTGCCTCTGGAATCCCGAGTTTATCAAACGTTCGTTTGATTTCTTCAGGTACTTCATCCCAAGAAGTTTGAGTGGCTTCAGATGGTTTTACGTAATACGTAATTTCATCAAAGTTTAGTGAGGCCATATCGCCACCCCATTGTGGCATTGGTTTTGAGTAAAAAATTTCCAAAGACTTTAGACGGTAATCTAACATCCATTGTGGTTCTTCTTTCATAGATGAAATTGTTTCAACAATTTCCCGAGTTAAACCACGTTTTGATCGGAAAATAGATACGTCTTTATCGTGGAACCCATATTTATAATCACCAATTTCAGGCATTTTTTTCGCCATTTTCTTTCCTCCGTTCTATTACGAATGTTATTCGTTGTCTACACCTTTTTCCATGGCTTTCCAAGCTAGCGTTGCACATTTAATACGCGCTGGGAACTTGGCTACACCAGATAGTGCTTCAATATCACCGAGGTCTAAAGACTCATCATGTTCTTTACCTAGCATCATATCTGAGAATATCTTTGAAAGCTTTAATGCTTCTTCGATTGGCTGACCTTTTACAGCTACCGTCATCATCGATGCAGATGCCATTGAAATAGAGCATCCTTCACCATCAAATTTAGCATTTTCAACGATTCCATCCTTAACTTGTAAAGTTAAATGAATACGGTCACCGCATGTTGGGTTATTCATTTCAATCGTTACGCTATCTTCAAGTGTACCTTTGTTACGTGGCTTTTTGTAATGGTCCATAATCACTGTTCTATATAATTGATCTAAATTATTAAAAGACATCGTTAAAATACTCCTTTGCAGTGCTTAGTCCAGCTACTAATCGGTCAATATCTTCTTCCGAGTTATATATATAGAAGCTTGCACGAGCAGTTGCTGAGACTTGCAACCACTTCATAAGCGGTTGCGCACAATGGTGTCCAGCACGGACAGCAATTCCGTTCATATCAAGAACTGTTGCCAAATCGTGTGGATGAACATCATTTAAGTTAAATGTAACAAGTCCCGCTCTTTTTTCAGG
>JBFELW010000364.1:0-3032 GCA_041551995.1 Paenisporosarcina sp. | reverse complement strand
TGCTTGTCGTTGAGAACCAACACTCACTTCATTAATCGCAACCAGCATTTCACGTTGTGACAATGCAGAAGTATCTGCGTTTTCCCGAATGCGTTCTAAATTACCAGTGATAGCAACAACAGCACTATTCAATTTCTTCGCTAGCAATTCGTCTTCATGTGCTTTTGTTTGAGTCGTTTGAAGCAACTCCGAAACCTGTGTTTCCAATTTCTTGGCTTGTCTAATTTGAAGGAATAAAGCAAAGCACATCAAGATTAGCACCAACATAATGGTTGCCTTGCTGGACGCAATTTCAGCTTGATGTGGATACTTTGTGATGAACATAACCTGAACGGCTATTGCCAAAACTGCCCCGTAAGACATGATAACTGTAGAAGCATGAATACTTGCTAGTCCGGCAATAAAGAAAGCTATTCCCGTCGTAGCAATCGAAGGATCACCAATAAACCCATTCGTTAAAGCAGCACCCGTCATCACAGACAATACTAACCAAGGAAACGCACCTTCAATCTGACGGAACTTGCGAGACAACAAATAAAACAAAATAGTTAACGTAAAGGGCACAGCCATCGAAACAATCTTCATCATCCCTTGATCCGTTAACCAATAAACCAAAGTACCTAATAATCCTGAAATACCATAAGCAATAAACATAATCGTATTCTTATTCGCTATATCTTTTTTGCGAATTTCTTGAACGTTCAATATTATTCCCCCTCTAAATCTCTCTCTATTACAAAAGTATCATATTTTTAAGTAAACGTCATGAATATTTTGACAATTATTGTTGAATTTTAAAGTTTACTAGAAAATAAATAACTGCTCAAAAAAAGAAGAGACCCTATAGAAAGTGAAGTCTCTTCATGAAGATGTAAAATCACGAATAGTTATTTTTTACTATCGTAGTACCTGCCATCAATAGACTGCGTTGCAGCATATGGATTGGAATACGATACATCGGACTTTCGCTTTGTTTGGAAATCACGAATATCTTTTTTAATGATATTCATAACCCTGTCCAACTGTTTTTTAATTCTTTGATCTATTTCAATTAGTGCTGGAGCTAAATGATGTTTCCGCAACTCGTCTGTTGAAAGATCTTGAATTCCTTTTAGATCATTTTCACGGGAATTTAATAAACCTTCTATTTTTTCAATAAAAGCCTCTCTATCACTTTCCGCTGGTATTTCAGTCAATGAAGCACTTAACCTTTTAGAGGAATCTAGTAATTTCTCAATTACATCCATTAAGCGTGGTCTCCAGTAAATGTCTTTTGACGGTTTACTTTAATGACTTCCTTCCATGTGTCTCGGAAATCTACCACGTAACCCTCAACTTCATTGACTACATCTACATCATTTTGGATATTTGCATCAATAAGACGACGATTCATATATTCATACATTTGCATCATCGAGTTAGATATCTCAATATCCATATTCAATGTAGACATTAATTCTTGTATAATTCGTTGCGCTTTTTGTAAATTCAAGTTCTTTTCTTGGATATTCTTATCTTGAATAGCCATTTTAGCTTTACCAAGGAATTTTATACACCCATTATAAAGCATCAATGTTAATTCACCTGGTGATGCTTGACTCACGCTATTCTGTTTGTAGGCTTGGTGTGCAGATTGTGCTGACAAAACATAACATCTCCTTTACTGTTCAGTAAAACTTTTACTATTGTCCACCCATTTGTCCCATCAACATAGCTGACTGTTGATTTGCTTGGGAAATTGCTTTTTCCATAGCTGTGAATTGTCTCCAGTAACGGGATTCAGTATCTTGCAAACGGCGTTGGAAGTCTGAAATACGATCATTTGCTTCAATTAAACTTCTACCCATTGTGTATTGTTGATCTGTATAACTAGCTTTACCAGCTTTTCTTTCTATGTTACCTGTAAACTCTTTCATTGAATCACGAAGTCGTTGAATTAGGCCTCTTGTGTCATCAGTCGCAGCCGTTGTAGCTGTTGCTTCAGTAGCCTTGGTACCAGATTGAGTTAATGTTTTTACTACCTGATCTGGATTTTCAGTCAACGCCTTACGTAATTTATCCTCGTTTATGACTAACTTACCACCATCTGAATATACACTTGATGTAGTAACACCCATTTCAGAAAGTGTATCAATCACATTAAGATCAGTACCAACACGACCATATATTGAGTTTCGCATATCGGTCAATCCACTACTGACAATGGAATCATTTTTCAAAAGTCCACTTTTAGCTTTTTCATCCCAGTTTTTTTGTTCTGTTTCTGACATGTCTTTTCGTTGTTCATCTGTTAGTGGTGGGAAATCACGATATTTCTTTTCTTTTAATGAGCTGTTCATTCCACTTATCATCTCATTATACTTCTCAACAAATTCTTTTACTTTATCAACCATTGAGTTTACATCAGAACTCGCTGTTAAAGTCACAGCTGGTACAGTAGTACCTTGAGTTATATCATTAGGTGTATTAAATGTGGATTGTAGCGTTACGTTATATCCTGAAATTATAAACGTATTAGTAGATCGTGATGTTTCAATACCATTTACATTAAATAGGGCATTTGTTCCCCCGGTAGCTAAGTTAGTAGAATCAGCCATTCCTAGTTGTGTAAAAACATTGTTACCCGAACTAACGATTACTTCAGCCCCAGTTCCACTTGTAATATCACCTGTATTCTTAGCGGTAATTGATAATTGACCATTCTCAAATAAGGCAGATACCCCTGCACTGCTATTATTAATTTTAGAAACGACCTGTTGAATCGTATCAGTCGATTTGATATCGATTATTGTATCTTCAGCAGCTAAAGTCCCATCAGTTTTAATAGCTCTTAAATTAATAGATGTGTCTGTAACTCCAATGTCACTCATTTTATCACTACCAGTTGCTGTGACTCCTGTTGTTAAATTAGTAACTTGAGCTCCTAATTGTCTACCAGCAGTAGCTAGTTGAGAAACCGATTCAATCGATAATGTACCTGTTGCTGCAGAAGTAGCTGTCGCACTCATCAAGCTAGGATTTGAATTAATTAC
>JBFELW010000363.1:0-3065 GCA_041551995.1 Paenisporosarcina sp. | reverse complement strand
TTAACGCTTGCTCAATTGGCAGACCATGAGTATCCCAACCTGGAACGTATGGTGCGTAAAATCCTGTCATCGATTTATGGCGTACGATCATGTCTTTTAACACTTTGTTTAATGCATGACCCATATGAATGTCACCGTTAGCGTATGGAGGACCATCATGTAAAATAAACGCGGGGCGATCTTTCGTGCGTTCAAGCACCTTTTTGTACAGATTCATGTCATTCCATTTTTCTTGGATAACAGGTTCTCGAGTAGGTAGTCCTCCACGCATAGGGAATTCTGTTTTTGGCATTAGTAAAGTATCTTTGTATTCCATCTAAAAAACCTCCTCATAATAAGTAAAGCGTAAAGCGTCACTTAAGCTCGCCTCCCATGGTAGGAAACAAATTGAAAACATGGTTTCGAATAAGTTACCGAACCTGAGGTGTGAGCTGACGCTTGGAGCTAGACATAGCAATCTAGCCTTACTTTTTGAAACAAAAAAACTCCCCATCCCATGAAGGGACGAGAAGTTTATACTCGCGGTACCACCCTAATTGCATCTATACTAGATGCCAACTTAGATCACATTAACGGTGTGAAGCCGAAATCACTTACTGTGCTTTTCAGTGATTCTACTCAAGAGTGATTTTCATTTGCACGCCACTTGTCCGAGCTCACACCGTCCTCGAATCGCTTTCCTGTGCCTACAAATTACTATCTCTTTCAACGTATTTAAATTCGTTTATTCAACGTGCCAGATAAAGCCCGTTAGTAAACATGAACTATAATATAATATGTAGTTATTATAGTGATTGTTTACAAAACCGTCAAGCAACTACTAATCATCGATTTTTTCTATTCTTTGTAATTCTGTAGTATCTACTTGATATTCCATTAAATGATCCCAATCATCCGTGTTAATTAAATCTAATTGAGCTTCAATTAACATTTTAAAGCGATTGCGGAAGACTTTCGATTGTTTTTTTAACTCTTCAATTTCTAGTGCAATACGACGAGCTTTTGTTAAGGCTTCATTCACAATGCGATCTGCATTCTTTTCAGACTCTTTTACTATTAGTTTTGCTTCTTTTTGAGAATTACGACGCACTTCTTCAGCCGCCTCTTGAGCAATCATAATTGAACTTTGAAGTGTTCCTTCGATTGTTGTAAAATGACCTACACGCTCACTAGATGACTTTAATTTTTCTTCTAATTCTTTTTTATCCTTTAGTTGAAGCTCATAATCTTTAATAATCTGATCAAGAAATTCGTTTACTTCATCTTCATTGTAACCGCGAAATGCTTTACTAAATTCTTTGTTATGTATGTCCAGTGGTGATAACGGCATATTATATCTCCCCTTTAAAACTAGCATTATTTCAAACTATTATACCGCTCATTATGACAGTTTACATCAATAATTCAAAATTACTTGAATTATTTTTACAATTTCGGCTCGATTCGTCCAATTTGAAGCCGAATTTTGTCTTTTTTTGTACGTCCTTCGATTAATCCAATTTGAATTCGACCAAAACCTCTGATAGATAGTAGATCAGACTCATGCAATTCGAATGCTGGTTGTTCTCGAACGACCCAATTTACTTTGACTTTTCCACCATGAATTAATAATGATGCTTTTTGTCGAGATACATTAAACAATGAAGCGATGACTGTATCTAATCTCATCGAACTGAGCGTATGTGTTTCCTCGATCCATGTCTCCTTATTTGTTAACAGAAGATGATCATTAGGCAATTCACTTAGTTGTACTTTGGACTTTCCAATAGATGTAATATTCATTCGAACAAAATCAGCAATCTCCATTTCAACAGCAATCTCAATACGTTCATCTTCCACACGGATATCTCCAAACTTTGAACGATCTAGACCAATTGACATAAGTGACCCTAAAATATCCGGATGTGTCAGTTTAACAAATTTAGACGGGTATTTAATCTCAAACAAGGTTATTAAATAGTCTTGATCAGAAGGAACAAAATAAGTTGGGGAAATCAACATTCTTTGTCGCTCAGCATCTAAAAATTTCCCATAAGCTGATGTAATAATATCTTCGTTTTGACCAGCAATTGATTGGACAATGAATTGTTGTCTAGGATCTAAGAAATCCGTTAACTTTGGAGCATAACGATCCTCGGTATCCCTAATCCATCCATAAACTTGTTCAATAAAAGGTTGCTCATCTTTTCTAAAGTGTTGAAATACTTGTTCCATTTCGTTCTCCCTTTCGTGCTACAAAAAAACCTCACTAGAGAGTGAGGCCATTAGTAAAACATAGTAGTTAATTCCTTTAGTCCACCTTGTGCTAGCCTTAACACTAAAATGGCAACAATTGGTGAAATATCAATCATTCCAAATGGTGGGATAATACGTCTAAATGGTTCTAAATAGGGTTCGATAATTCGTTCTAAAAATTGACCTATTGCTGATTCTTTTGTACTTGGTACCCAGGACATAAATATGTAAACGATGAGTAAAATCGAATACACCCCAATTACACTGGAAATTAATGAAATAATAGTAATCATATTAGCTAATTACACCTCTACTGTTATAAGTCTTCATAATAATAATCAGAGATAGCTCCCGCCACCTCAACTGTATCTGGTGCACATAGAAAAATATCCGTGCCGATACGCTGAATATCTCCTCCTAAAGCATACACCGTTCCACTTAGAAAATCTACAATCCGAATTCCTTGATCTTTATCAATTCGTTGCAGGTTCACAACAACTGAACGCTTGTTTTTCAAATGCTCTGAAATATCTTGTGCCTCTGCATACACACGTGGTTCTACTAAGATAACTTTTGAAGACTTTTGTAAGTTCTGAAGACTCACAACATTTGGCACTTCAGTATAAGCGACACGTCTTTCTTTCGATGTCTTTTTAAATGCAGTAGACTGTGTTGGTGTTTGTTGGGAATCAAAACGACCCTCACGTTCTCTAGGTGATTCATCTTCAAATTCATCTAAGTAGAAAAAGTTTTTAATTTTATTCTTCATGCTCATCCTAAGTCCCCACCTTTTTCTCCGACTAGTGCTGTTCCTATTCGTACGTATGTAG
>JBFELW010000362.1:0-3070 GCA_041551995.1 Paenisporosarcina sp. | reverse complement strand
TGAAGCTGAACTTTCATCCCCGCTAGTATGTTCACTTCCGCTAGTATGATCGTCGTCTCCGCCGCATGCTGCTAATACGAATAATAATGAAATAAACATCGTACCTATAATAAGCTTTTTCATTGTCAATTCCTCCCCTATATAAGTGAGTGTTTCCTTCTTCACAGTCTAATCATAGGGGCTAATTCCGCTAGAAGATGTGATGATTATCACAATTCTTATGTACAACTAAGGCGATTCGGTGACGAAATCAAGAGGGAGTTAAATGAACTTATTTATGATTTAACTCACGATATTCATAATCAAGTATGCTCATAATAATGGAGTCGTAATATTGGTGGTTATAGTACCAATTCTCCCGTTTAACCCCTTCCTTTTGGAAGCCTATTTTCTCATAGACATGAGTAGCACGATCGTTAAACGAATAAACATCTAATTCAATACGGTGTAAGTTTAAAATTCCAAATCCGTACTCTAACATAAGTTTAGTTGCCTCTGTTCCATATCCTAAATTCGTATACGCATCAAAAATTGCAATTCTAAAATTCGCATCTCGATTATTAGGAAAATGCATCTCATTTAAGGCAATATCCCCAACTAACTGGTCATCTTTTTGGTTAACAATTGCGAACCCAACTTGGCTGTTATCTTGACCAAGGTTTTGAATAGAATTTTCAATTTCAATTTTGGAAAACACTTTATGAGTTCCTGTCAGTCTTCGTAATTCTTTATCATTATTAAAAGATTGATACAAAATGTCAGCATCCGTCACTTCCATTGGTCGGAGGTATACTTTATCCCCTTCTAGCACTTTTACTTGTCGGCTCATATTCAAACTCCTTGTAGTTAATTCTATTTACCATGTGTATGAATATTATGTTATTCATAGTTTACGTAGTAACCAAAGTATACTAACGTTTAATTCTATTTGTCGATAGTACTAGGAGGAATATGTTACCATTTATATAGAAGTTGTTACATATAGTTATCTATATTGAGAAGTAGGTGAAGTAGTGTTTAAGAAACTTTTCTCCAAGAAGCAGCCAGAACATGAGAAAGCTAAAGAAAAGGTAATACCTAAACCGGAAATTACTGCTGAAAGAATTGGGGATTTGGGTGAGTATAAAATCAATATCCAGTTAGATCAGTTATCGAAAGATTGTCGGTATATCAGCGATTTTATGTTATCAAACTCTAAATCCAAATCAGGATATTCCCAAATTGATCATATCATCTTAAGTCCATTTGCTATCTTTGTAATTGAAACCAAAAATTATGCCGGAACGATATATGGAGATTTTGAAAGACCTAAATGGTCGGTAAATGGTAAGTTCCCAATGATGAACCCTTTTCACCAAAACTATGGACATATAAAAGCTATACATACACGTATTTCCCACGTAGATATTTCTCATTTTGTCTCAATGGTTTCTTTCACAAGAAGAAGCACTTTCAAAGTGAATGGAGGAGTTAAGAAAGATTCAATCTAATGCATTAATTGTATATGATACTGAACTCTCAGCGTTTATTACGAGAAAGATTAATGTATTAAAATTAATTGTAAAGACACCTGTTTTTACTGAAGAGCAAATTTCCGAAATGTATCATCTTTTAACCAAGGAGAACATTTTGAATCAACAAATTCGTGCAAAACACGTAGATAATATTAAATCAAGTGTGAAACTGGAAGGTGCAAATCTTATAAAAGTTCAGAAAACTATTTGTCATATTTGTAGGAATGAAGTATCGGAGAAAGTAAGCAAGTTCTGCATGTCTAATCAGGGGAGGTTTAAGGGGAACATTTATTGTTATGAGCATCAGAAGAAGATATAGGTTATTTCATAAAGAGATAGGGAGGATACTATGTTTAACTTTTTCAAAAAGTCATGTGCGATATGTAAGCGAAAGGTCAAGCCATTACGCATGTTCCGTAATGACAAAGGTGATGTGTTAAAGGTTTGTATAGCATGTGGAGAGTATGCTGAAAGACGGGCTTATCAAAAGGTAAGGTAAATAGATATATCTATCAATCTATCTTGAGTTTGTGATTGTTTTTCTCATTATTTTAACTACATATTTTAGTTTTTCATTATAAATGACAGCAGGTGATCGTTATCGAACAGATTTTAGCATATCCTCTATCGCAGATTCCTTATGTAGTTATCACATTGGTTTTTGCCTTTACTTTACACGAATTTATGCATGCGTGGATGGCCTATAAATTCGGAGATCCAACAGCAAGAGATCAAGGTCGCGTCACACTAAATCCTATGAAGCATTTGGATGTCATGGGAACGATTTTAATATTTGTTGCCGGAATTGGATGGGCAAAGCCTGTGCCTATTAATCGATTTTATTTCTTAAAACGACGGGTGCAAGCAATTATTGTTAGTTTAGTTGGTCCATTAAGTAATTTCTTTTTAGCTTTTGTAGGGATTGGAATTTGGTATCTTTTACAATACATGGAGTTCACGACGGGTCAAACGATAATATTAAATGATTTTATGAGTGTGTTTGTCCAATTAAATGTGGTCTTAGGTGTCTTTAATCTAATCCCGATTCCTCCTTTAGATGGGTACAGAATACTTTCCCGTTTCTTTTCAGCAAAGACTCAAATGAAAGTTATACCGTATGAACATTATGGAACACTTGTATTTTTTATTATATTAATGACACCCATAGGTTCATGGACCATACTCCCATTTTTAACGCTTACAACAGAAGCCATTGTTAGTGGGTACCATTCATTTTTTCAGGTGCTTCTTCTAAAATAAGTAGGGCTGAAAATAAGCAGGTTTATGGTGGTAATGAATAGATGATAGATAGTAGGAAGATTACAATCGATCAATCCAGGTGGACAATTGTCATTTCAGATATTCATGGAACCCTAAATTTATTACAAAGTCTATTGGAAAAAATGAATTATACAACAGAAGACCCTTTTTATCGGTGGAACGTGGAGAAAATGTGTCAGTGATTGAAAACGAATATCAAGGCTTCACGTTAATCAAGAAAGAAAACGGGGATATTGGGTGGATTCCTAAGTATTGTTTAACTGACATGGCTCTTA
>JBFELW010000361.1:0-3071 GCA_041551995.1 Paenisporosarcina sp. | reverse complement strand
GTATCCACTTTATAACTTTAAACGTCCCCTGGGGGCATGTTTGCCATTACAAAAGAAGGATTCCCGACGATATAATTGTTCGGTCAAAAGCGATTGGCAATTAACGAACACATCAGGATTCGTGTTACTTGTATATTATCATCTTTGAACGAAAAATTCAATGCTATTCCCCTGAATCTTTTGAACGATTCTGAATACTTACCGAAAGACTCAATTCCTTTAATTGTACGTCTGAAACACCGCTTGGAGCCTTCGTTAAAATGTCACTAGCACTTGCTGTTTTAGGAAATGCAATGGTATCACGTAAGTTTGTACGGCCAGCTAGTAGCATAACTAGACGGTCAAGCCCTAGCGCAATTCCACCATGAGGAGGTGTTCCGTATTCGAATGCTTCTAACAAAAATCCGAATTGTGCCCTTGCTTCTTCCTGCGTAAAACCTAAAATACTAAACATTTTTTCTTGGATAGCTCTTTCGAAAATACGTAACGATCCACCGCCAAGTTCATATCCATTTAACACAAGGTCGTAAGCTTGTGCTCGAACGTCTTCTGGCTTTGTATTCATGAGTTCTATGTCTTCTACAAATGGCATCGTGAAAGGGTGGTGCGCTGCATAATAACGGCCATCTTGGTCGTCATATTCAAATAACGGCCAATCAATCACCCATAGAAAAGCAAATTTGCTTTCATCAATTAATTGCAACTCTTTTCCTAACTTCATTCGTAAAGCACCTAAAGAGTCAGCCACTACAGAAGCTTTGTCAGCGACAAATAGTAATAAATCTCCTTCTTCTGCTTGAAGTGTTTGAACTAATTTCTCACTATCTTCCCCCACAAAGAATTTTGAAATTGGACCTTTTAGTCCTTCTACATCTACTTTTAACCATGCCAAACCTTTTGCACCATATCGTCCTGCAAACTCCCCTAAAGCATCCATGTCTTTCCGTGAGTATCGGTCAGCAGAGCCTTTGACATTGATTGCTTTGACTTGACCGCCATTTTCAACGGCACTGGCAAATACTTTGAATGAAGATTGAGCGACAAGTGATGTAACGTCTTGTAATTCTAAACCAAAACGAACATCTGGTTTATCTGAACCAAAACGATTAATTGCTTCTGTATATTTCATTCGATTAAAAGGAATTTCAATCTCTATTCCTTTAACATCCTTCATTACTTTTTGCATCATACGTTCATTCATCTCAATAATTTCATCCATTGACATGAAACTCATTTCCATATCAACTTGTGTGAATTCAGGTTGACGGTCAGCACGTAAATCTTCATCTCGGAAACAGCGTGCTATTTGGTAATACTTTTCGAAACCAGATACCATTAACATTTGTTTAAATAATTGGGGTGATTGTGGTAGTGCATAGAACTGTCCTTCGTGAACACGGCTTGGTACTAAATAATCACGTGCACCTTCAGGAGTTGACTTTGTTAATATAGGTGTCTCAACTTCTAAAAACGTTTCTTCGTCTAGGAATCGACGGATTGACTTTGTCACTTCAGAACGCATTTTAAACGTCTCATACATAACTGGTCGACGAAGGTCTAAGTATCGGTATTTTAATCGTAAATCTTCGCTCACATCCGATTGATTTTCAATAGCAAATGGAGGATTTTTTGATTCATTAATAATCATAACGTAAGATGCTTGCACTTCTATACGCCCTGTTGTCATGTTTGGATTTACTTGAGCTTCTTGTCGAGCAACGACTTCCCCTTTTACTTCAATTACGAATTCATTACGTAATTTATCACCAATTGCTAGGGCTTCTTCTGAATTTGCTGGATTAAAAACAATTTGTACAATTCCTGTTCGATCACGAAGGTCTACAAATATTAATCCACCAAGATCACGTCTTTTTTGTACCCATCCTTTTAACACCACTTGTTGTCCTATTTCTTGTTCTGTTATTTCTCCACATGGATGTGTACGTTTTGTCATGCTAATTCCTCCTGCCAAGATGTTTTTAACTCTTCAAATTTCTCCAAAATGTCTTCAAATGAAATCTCAACTTGTGAGCCATTTGTTAAGTTTTTCAAATGAACCATACCTGATTCAAGTTCAGTATCCCCAATAACAACCACATACTTAGCATTTAAACGATCGGCAGATTTCATTTGTGCTTTCACTTTACGATCTAAAAAGTCCATTTCAGCTGAAATGTTATTTTTCCGAAGCTGAGAAATGAAAGAAAAAGCTTTATCTTTTGCGGCTTCCCCCATTGAAACAACATACAAATCAAGTGTATCTATGTTAACGAATTGCTGTCCTTCAGCCTCTAAAGCTAGGAAGAGTCTTTCTATGCTCATCGCAAAGCCAATTCCCGGTGAGTCGGGTCCGCCTAAGTCCTCAACCAACCCATTATAACGTCCTCCTCCAGCAAGCGTTGAAATCGCTCCAAAACCTTCACCTTCACTCATAATTTCAAAAGCGGTGTGGTTATAGTAATCGAGACCTCTCACTAAGTTAGGATCCACTTCGTAAGGAATACTTAGTACTTCTAAGTAGTGCTTTACTTTTGCAAAATAAGCAGCCGAATCTTCATTTAAATAATCCGGTAATTTCGGTGCTGTATTCATTAAAGGATTGTCACGG
Organism: Paenisporosarcina sp.; assembly: GCA_041551995.1. GTDB lineage: Bacteria > Bacillota > Bacilli > Bacillales_A > Planococcaceae > Paenisporosarcina. Next base: position 463 of record JBFELW010000361.1, on the reverse strand, counting down.
TCGATTTTACAATCGAGAATACGTAACGGGTTTTTTTCTAACCGATTTTGACAATCCGAGCAGAAGTTATGAATATTAGGTGTAAAATGAGCAATTAAAGCTTCTCTATGTGCTTGACGACTTTCAGTATCTCCAAGTGAATTAATGACTAATTTAATCTTTTTTAATCCTGCTTTTCTATAAACACTCATTGCTAATGCCATTACCTCGGCATCGATAGCGGGATCCTTACTTCCAATCGCTTCAATTCCAAATTGAATAAATTGTCGATAACGCCCTGCTTGTTGTCTCTCATAACGGAACATGGGGCCCATATAGTAAAGCTTTACAGGTTGATCAGGTAAACCAAATAATTTATTTTCTACAAAAGAACGTACAACAGACGCAGTTCCTTCTGGTCGTAAAGTTAATGAACGGTCTCCACGGTCTGTAAATGTATACATTTCCTTTTGAACAATATCTG
>JBFELW010000360.1:0-3071 GCA_041551995.1 Paenisporosarcina sp. | reverse complement strand
AGTAGCACCAGGTCAACATGAAATTGACTTTAAATATGCTGATGCGATTACAGCATGTGATAATATTCAAACGTTCAAGTTGGTCGTAAAAACGATTGCACGTAAACATGGTTTACACGCAACATTCATGCCTAAACCATTGTTTGGAGTAAACGGATCAGGGATGCATATGAACGTATCTCTGTTCAAGGGCAAAGAGAATGCATTCTATGATAAATCTGGAGATTTGGAATTAAGTGAAACAGCTTATCAATTTATGGCTGGTATTCTTAAACACGTACAAGGATTCACGGCTATTACTAACCCTACCGTTAACTCATATAAGCGTTTAGTTCCAGGTTATGAAGCACCTTGTTACGTAGCTTGGTCAGCACAAAACCGTAGTCCTCTAATTCGTATTCCTTCTTCTCGTGGTGTAAGTACACGTGTTGAAGTACGTTCAGTTGACCCTGCTGCTAATCCTTACTTAGCAATGGCGGTTATTTTAAAAGCTGGATTAGACGGTATCAAAAACAAAATTTCTCCACCAAAAGCAGTAGACCGTAATATTTATGTCATGAATAAAAAAGAACGAATTGCCAATGGTGTTGAAGATCTTCCTGCAACGTTATACGCTGCAATTGAAGAATTAGGAAAAAATTCTACAATTCAAGAAGCACTTGGTGAACATATCTATGCCAACTTTGTTGACTCGAAAGAAATTGAATGGGATATGTTCCGTACAACTGTACACCCTTGGGAAAGAGAACAATACCTTAAAATGTATTAAAAACAAGTCGTTAAATTTAAAAAATCAAAAGGCATCCTTTCTCAAGTATTTGAGATTAGGATGCCTTTTTTTCATCTTCTTTATTAACTAAAAGTATATAACTGTCAATTTGATATCTTCAACTTAAAAGATTTATCCTAGAATTAAATGTTGAAGAATTTCTTGCAAATAAAGTTACCCTTTGTTCACTATACTATTACGGACGGGGAAATCTAATAACAGGAGGTTTTTTTATTTCGACGAGTAGTGTGCTCAAAGAGGCAACTGATTTTGTTGAATGTTGTTAAAGGGAATTAAATAAAAGTGAATTGGAAATAAACAATCGACTGAATGAAATTCAAAAACAGCTAGTTACTCAAGGGCATTATACACATACAAACGAGGAACTAGTGCATGGTGCTAAGATAGCTTGGCGAAATAGTAATCGATGTATTGGGAGGTTATTTTGGGATAACTTGAACGTAGTAGACCAGAGACACTTGGATACGGAAGCAGAGATTATGCAAGCTTTATTTAGTCATATAGAGGCTGCGACTAATCAAGGTCGTATACGGCCCTTCATAACCGTTTTTTCACAAAAAAAAACGTTAGAAAGTGCCCGAATATGGAATAACCAATTAATTCGCTACGCAGGTTATCAAACGGCTCAAGGTATCTTAGGAGATCCTGACTCCCTAAAATTTACTGAAGTTTGTATGAAACTTGGATGGGAACCAAAATTCGGAAGGTTTGACATTCTTCCGATAGTCATTCAATTAAATGAAGGGATCCCATGTTTTTTGAAATACCAAATAAACTGCTGCTTGAAGTATCATTAAGTCACCCTCATTACAAATGGTTTAAAGAATTGAAGCTAAAGTGGTATGCGGTACCTTTTGTTTCAAATATGAGTCTTGAAATAGGGGGAATTACGTATACAGCAGCTCCATTTAATGGGTGGTATATGGGTACTGAAATTGGTGCGGGAAACTTAGCTGATGAGATGCGATATAACTTGCTTCCTGAAATAGCAACTATGTTGGAGTTAGATGTAAGAAGCAATAGCTCTTTATGGAAAGACCGAGCATTACTCGAACTAAATATAGCTGTTTTGCATTCTTTTAAAGAAGCAGGGGTTAGTATTGTAGATCACCATACAGCAGCTCAACAATTTAAAAAATTTGAAGACACCGAAATAGAAGTTGGTAGGAAAGTAACTGGGAACTGGGCTTGGCTAATTCCACCATTAGCTCCTGCAACAACTCATATTTTTCACAAACCATATAATAATGAAATGAGAATACCAAACTATGTTTACCAAAATCCACTTTATTGATAAATGAAATTTTTACTATTTACACTCTACTAGCTTAAAATACTTCGTTAATCTCCCATGACTCTACGATTTGACGTGCTACCCTAGATTCATATCCCATCCCCATAAGGTAAGAAATTGCAGCAATTTCTCGTAAAGCATGTTGGTAAGAAGTGTACTGACCTTCTTTTAATCCATACTTTACGAGTGGATCTATCTCGTATAAAACCTTTTGTTTATAATGGTTTAAGTTAAGACGAGGATATTGGTCGTAGTGTTGTTGATAAGGGTCATTCAAATTAAATCAACTCCTTCGTTTTATTTTTATCTAACAATAGTAGTTTATGTGTGTTTTCATCAAGGTGTAAGGGCTACTAAATTAGACGAAAACAATAAAAAAGTTGAAGCATAAAAAATGCTCCAACTTGAATTAGGTATTTAATTTAGGGTAATAAAAAGGCCGACTGAAGATGTAAATGTCAGTCGGCGTGATATCGGCTCATGACTACTATAACAAATTGTGGCCTCTATAGTCAATGGGAAAGTATGGATAGATATTTACTCCCTTTAGGTCGAACTAGAATACTACAACGCTCCTTCGTAGGTTTGAATCGTTCTTCAGAAGTATTACAAATCCTCTTAAACAACCTACAACGCTGTCTACCAAAGCTACATAAATAAAAATGCCATCTACATAGTATCTGTAGATGGCATTTACTCAATTAGTTAATGAATGTGACGATAAACGCCCACTACTCTACCTAATATGGAAACTTGGTTAACAATGATAGGTTCCATAGAAGAATTTTCAGGTTGAAGACGGAAATATGATTTCTCTTTATAGAAGCGCTTTACTGTTGCCTCATCATCTTCTGTCATGGCAACGACAATATCCCCATTGTTAGCGGATTGCTGTTGTTTTACAACTACATAATCTCCATTTAAAATACCTGCTTCAATCATACTTTCTCCCATGATTTCAAGCATAAATAAGTTATCCTCAGATGT
>JBFELW010000359.1:0-3126 GCA_041551995.1 Paenisporosarcina sp. | reverse complement strand
GAAACTTAAGTAAACAGTTCTAAACATCGGGTAGAAAATAAATACTGAAAAAAGGACAATAGAAGGCAATAAATAAAGAAATGCAGTTCGAGCATTCCCTGTTCTTCTCCAGAATCCCGGCTTTACGGAAGCGTTCATATGAGGGCCTCTTTCTTGAAAACAAAACTTCCAAGACTAGTCGGCTCTTTGATTAATTCTCCTGTCTCCTCTTCAAATAAACACAGATAACCAGGATCGATAAGAATTGGGATTGAGTCCCCTATTTCTATATGCCATTGTCCACTCCACTTAGCCATCCACTCATAAATGCCTAGATTAAAAGAAAATACTGTTTCATGTCCCAAAACTTCTACGTTTGTTACATTCACATACAACTTATCTTTTTCCGCTGTATCTTTTGTAGCGGGGTGCAAATGTTCTGGGCGAATTCCGGCAATTAACTTAGTTCCTGGTGTAGCGTATTTCTCAATATCTGAAACTACTAAGTTAAACGAATCCCCTATAATCAGTTCAGATTCTTTACCACATTCAGCCACCGCTAGATTCATAGGGGGCGAGCCGATAAACGTAGCTACGAAAGGATTAGCAGGGTTATTATAAATTTCAATGGGTTTTCCGACTTGCTGAATTTTTCCTTCATGGAGAATCATGATACGGTCGCCCATCGTCATCGCTTCAACTTGATCGTGTGTTACATAAATCATCGTAATCCCAAGAGTCCGTTGTATTCTTCTAATTTCCGCTCGCATTTGTGCACGTAATTTCGCATCCAAATTGGATAATGGTTCATCCATTAAGCAGATTGGGGCTTCACTCACTATGGCTCGCGCCAATGCGACACGTTGCCGTTGACCACCGGATAATTCCCTTGGCTTACGCTTTAGATATTCCGTGAGTCCTAACATCTCAGCAACCTCTTCCGCCTTCTTCTGCTGAGCTGGTTTTTTCACTTTTTTCACATCAAGACCAAACGTTATGTTTTGTTGAACTGTTAGATGTGGGTAAAGAGCATAGTTTTGAAAGACCATAGAAAGTTCTCGCTTATTCGGGGGTAAATCATTAGCTACTTTGTCTCCGATTTTTAATATACCGCTCGTGATTTGCTCCAATCCCGCAATCATTCGGAGCATCGTACTTTTCCCACAACCCGAAGGGCCTACAAGAACGAAAAATTCGCCAGGTTCAATTGTTACGTTTATATTGGAAATAACGTCAACTTGTTTATCATATGATTTTGATAAATTAACTAGCTCAACTTTTTTCAAGTATTCCATCCCTTTCTAAATTAACTTATAACGAAAATCACAATCATTTCTTGTCCAAATACAAAATTCTATGTATATGATTCAATAATGCGACATAATTCTCCTTCTAAAATACAGTTAATTTACAAATTATTTACAATCCACTTTTTCAGGAGGCTAGATCACGTGAGAAAAATGCTGCTCCTTACAATCATTTTGTTGAGTTACGGATGTACACAACCACCGATTGACCGGGCATCATTACCTGAAAATGATTCTCTCGTTATCGCCCATCGTGGTGCTTCTGCCTATGTAGCAGCTCATACACTCGCTGCATATGACCTAGCTATACAAATGAATACGGACTACATCGAAATCGATTTGCAAATGACGAAAGATGGAAAACTTGTCGCCATGCATGATAAGGTCGTCACGTTTAACGGCACTCAGCAAACGGTGGCTAATCTTACATTTAACGAACTACAAAAACGTTATACGCTCGGAACAGAGACCAAAAAAATCCAGTCTGTTTATGCTACTCCGAATACAGCTGATTTACGCATCGTTGATTTGGAAGAAATTCTTGAAAACTACGGTGATACGGTGAATTATTACATTGAATTAAAATCACCTGACATCTACCCAGGTATGGAAAAAAAGCTATTACAACAACTTCGGGAATACCACCTTCTTAACAGAAAAGACATACTCCCGAAAGTCATTATCCAATCCTTTGACGAAGACAGCCTTAGAAATATATTTGCAATAGAGCCTTCCATCCCCTTAGTTAAACTGTATAAGTTCAAAAATGACGCAAACTTTTCTAAAAAGGAACTAAGAAAACTAACGCAATATGCTTCAGGTGTAGGTGTAAATGCAGAGGCAGTGACTCGTCCATTTATTGAAACAACACAACAAGAAGGCTTGCACATACACCCGTATACCATTAATGACGAGGAAACAATGCGCCGTCTACTTAAACTCGGCGTAAACGGATTTTTCACGGACAGGCCGGATGTAGCTTTACGCATAAAAAATGAAAACAATGATAGAGATATTGACTAGAATCTATGCTACTTGAACCGTAGATATGCCGAAAAGTCTCAACCCCCTGGACGTAATAGGTAGCCACGGAGAAAAACCACAACATAATTCAAAAATGACACCAATAGCATCAACGTGAATGAGCTGATAGAAACAATTACCTTAACTCCTCTATAACGAATAAAAGAATTGATTCCATATGCACAATAAAAAGGCGACCGAAGATACAATTTCAGCCGCCACTAGTATTTCTGAAAATAGCCGTTTTTGTAAGCTAACATACATTAGGTAATATCAATCAACTAAAAGGAGAAAATAAATTGTTTCTGCATCCAAATAAAGACCTAACTCTTAGTTTGGAACAACTGGCTTATTACCACTTTGCACTTGGGGCTCAATTTGAACGTTTGAAACTAGCATCAGAAAATAATTCATCCTTATTTACTTATTACGCGGGACTACATTCCTATCATCTAGTACTCGAACATCACTACAAAAAAAGGTTAAGAGAAAAAACTATACAAGCACAACCGAATGACTTAATAGTATTCGACTTACTTCGCAAAGGAGGATATATTTTATATGCTAGACATGGCGAAGCAACAGTAGGAAATGATCAATCGAATCTTCACTACAATTATTGCTTTACCCAAAGAAACCTTTCTGCTTACGGTAGAATTCAAGCTATAACCTTTGGGCAAGCACTTCGACGTTTAGGTATCCCTATTCAATATCCAGTCCTTTCCAGTCCTTTTTGCAGAACGCGAGAAACGGCGGAATTGGCTTTCGGTAGAGAGAATGTTCAAGTGGATTCTTTTTGGGTTAAAGTCTATGAACT
>JBFELW010000358.1:0-3133 GCA_041551995.1 Paenisporosarcina sp. | reverse complement strand
TTGGATGAGTTAATTACATATTTAACTGAAACCAATCCAGAAGGAAGAGACCTAGCACTAGCCAAAAAGGCATTCTCTTGTTTTGAGCCATTTAACCGCCATCCTGAAACCTATGCTATGGCTTCACTCAATATAACTCAAACATGTGTAGATGAAGTTTCCACGCTCTTGACTTCTATTCGGTCACACGAAGACAACTATAAAACTGAGCAAGAAGCCGACTTAAATTTAAAAATTAATGCGTTGGTTGCCAGGAATGCCGAAGAATATTACCGCGCTATGGTCCGAAATGATGGTTTGTCATGGAATGTTCGTGATGAGCATATGGTAGAGGCCATCAATGAAATTATGGACTATCATGGAAAAAATGCAAAAATCATCGTTTGGGAGCATAACACCCATATAGGAGATGCGTCTTATACAGACATGGCATCTGAAGGGATGATTAATGTCGGTGAGGTACTTCGCAAACAAAATAAAAAAGGCCATGTGTATGCAGTTGGGTTTGGCACACACAGTGGAACGGTTATTGCGGCTGAAGAATGGGGAATTCCATTTGAGCGGACAAATGTCCCACCTGCTATGAAAAACTCTTGGGAACATGCACTGCATAACACGGGTGCACATAATAAGCTGTTAATCTTTAATGGAGAAAACAGACATCTATTCAATGATTGGATTGGACATCGAGCTATCGGAGTCGTATACAACCCGGAGGATGAAGCATACGGTAATTACGTTCCATCTAAAATGGGAAGCCGATACGATGCTTTTATTTTCATTGATGAAACAAAAGCTCTTTCTCCTCTACCGCAATAAACAAAAGCCGCTCAGGAAATTTCTAGAGCGGCTTTTACTGTGAAAACATGGGTACAACTCTATTACGTATCACTCTCAAAACTCAATTTATTCCTCCTTCTAAAACAGGAGGAAAAGCATTCGCTTTTTTCATTTTCGAGTAATGCACAATTGGCGGCTTATCTTGATAATCACTATTTAAAAACGAACCCATCGTGTTTTCGTGAATTGTCACGGTAACATTTTGCAACTTCCAAGGTGAATGGTGCATATCTATACGAAATAATTCGTCATTCGGTTTTGTCCAGAGGTGATATCTTTCGGTCAACCACAGAGCCAATTGCGTAGGTTTAGTCGTTTGAGGAATTGGTTCAAATGAAGTGAATAAAGTCTCAAAAAGTGTCGACTTGTTAACTCGACTACTTTGTATTGTCATTTTCCTCTTATGTTTTTTAAAATGCATCTTTGCTCGATAAAAAGGCATCAAGTTTCCAAGTGTCGCCATTTTTACAATCATCGGATTATTCACATCTAGACTAAAAAAATGAACTCCCGCCCTCCCCTTATACGTCACATATGTACGAAAATTTAACTCTAAAAAGGAGTTCGTCCCTGGGATAGGGGGAATAAACCGTGGACGGTTTCCTTTCACTTCGAAAAATACCAGACTAATCCACGCCCTATTGTCAAATACATCAAGGATCAGTTCTGAGGGGATATGTTGACGTACCACATCCGGAGAAACTGACCAGTGAAGAAATAAAACATCATGCCATTCCTGCGTTACGATCCATGGTGTTTTAAACAAAGTTTTCACCACCTGTAAGATACTGATTCTCATTCTTTCCTAGGACGAGTATGTTCAAACGGGGATGGTGTGTTTGATTATAATTTTACAACGCAACTTTCAAGTACATAAAAACACGAATCGAGTGTACATCGATTCGCACTTTTACCAGTATTACATTCCTGTATAAATATAGATGGCATCTCTAAGGAATACCGCCATTCCTGGTTGTTCCTTATCGTAGTAAGCGGTAAAACGCTCGTCATCCACGTACATTTGAGCAAGACCAGCATGAGCCTCTTTGCTGTACTCATTCCAATAACAAAGTAGCCACTGTTTATGCAAATCTGCTGTTTTCTGCGCAAGATCACTCGACGGATCTCCTGTTTTAAAAGCTTCTGCTAAAGTCGTCGTCACTTCTTTAGCTAACCTTGTCACTTCATCATGCTGTGCTTTCGTCATATTTTTCACTTTTGCATTGGTTTTATTTACTGTTTCGTCACCATATTTATCTCGAATCTCTTTTCCATAAGCACCTTCATTATCATCAATCATTTTTTGTTTAAACCCTTCAAACTTCTCGTCGTTCGTCATGGTCATTCCTCCTTCTGTTGAAGAAATTGTTCTTTCCACATTGGCAATTAATAGATCTAACTGTACCCTCTTGTCTAGGAGTTGTTTTCGATGTTCTATCAATGCCATTGCTCCATCAAATGATGGGGATGTTACAATTTCTTTAATTGTCTCTAATTTAATTCCTAGTTCACGATAAAAAAGTATTTGCTGCAGTCGATCAACTTCTTTTTGTCCATAAATACGATAACCAGATGAGCTCATTCTTGCCGGCTTAAGAATGCCAATCTCATCATAATATCGCAACGTTCTAGTACTAACCCCCGCCATATTCCCTAGCTTTTGCACCGTATACTCCATCTCTTCACCTCCTAACAAATTAACTGTACACCTTTACGTTACGTCAATGTCAAACGTTTCATTTAGTAGCGTAGCTGAAACAAACCATTTATGTCTCAAGTAGTTATCTTGGGGATAAGATGCGTTGATTGATAAATCGTTGATTTTGATTGATAACTCATCAGTTTGGTTGATAAATCTCCAGTCGTAGCGGAAACAATACCATTTAAGGGATTTATGGGAGCCATTGCACTTCGTTCCATGTCTCTTTTCTGTTGGGCAAGGCTTCTACCGTTGGTTTGTTTCATAAAGTTAACTTGGGAATGAGATGCGTTTGAGCGATAAAATGTTGATTTTGAGCGATAAATCTTCAGATTGAGCGATATTTTTCCAGTTTGAGCGATAAACACTCCAGCTTGAGCGTTAAATTTTTCACAAACTAAAAAGCACCTCTATTTAAATGAAAAATAGACATCCAATGCATATGATTGGATGTCTATCTAGGTTTCTTCTTTTTAAAAATCGAAATTATCTGGGTCTGGACCAGTTCGCTCGTTTTTGTTCAAGTCATCTATACGTTTCATATCATCATTTGTTAATTCAAAGTCAAATATGGATGCATTTTCAACGATTCGA
>JBFELW010000357.1:0-3141 GCA_041551995.1 Paenisporosarcina sp. | reverse complement strand
GAACTTGAAAGACGAGGAAGCTGGCAAGGGAAGTATTATGGAGGGAACGTGACGTCTTTATGATACTTGAACGCGTACTTCCTTATGTGAAGACCTTGTTAAAAAGTGTCATTTCTCCAGGTGATATTGTAATAGACGCTACAGCTGGCAATGGTCACGACACACTTTTCCTTGCACAATTGGTAGGTGAAACCGGACATGTGTATGCATTTGATATTCAACTATCAGCAATCGAAATGACCAAATTGCGACTAGGAGAATACCGTAATCATGCAACAGTCATTCATGCAGGTCATGAAACAATTCCTACATATGTGAAGGATGAAATTACTGCTGCTGTATTTAATCTCGGTTATTTACCCGGTGCCGAACATGGAATTATTACTCGTCCTGATACGACCATTCAAGCTATTGAAAGCTGTCTTCATTTATTAAAAGTGGGTGGACTTATCGTAATAGTTGTCTATCATGGACATGAAGGTGGAGATATCGAACGTAACCTATTACTAGAGTATGTACAGGGTCTGCCTCAGTCATATGTACATGTATTAAAATATGAATTCATGAATCAGCAAAATCACCCACCGTTTGTATTGGCGATTGAGAAAATGAAGCATCAATAATTAATTAAAGTAACGCTAATTATTTAGCGTTACTTTAATTTTTTTTGCATATATTTATGTGGGTTGGAAAAACTAGGGTTATCATTTCTTCACAAGGAGACCCACATGCCTAAAATTCAATCTATAAGTTCTTTTCTTCCACCCTACACTTACTCTCAAGAACAAGCTTCTACTTTATTAAGAAATTTATTTAAAGACCATTATAATGATCTGGAACGGATGCTTAAAGTCTTTGAAAATGGAGACATCGAAGAACGACAATTTTGTGTACCGGCAGAATGGTTTGAACAACCTCATGATCTAGAAGAACGTAATCGATTATATATCGAGCTGGCTACTTCTTATGGAGTTTTAGCAATAAATGCATGCTTGAATAATAAAGAATTTTTAACTGAATCAATCCATCCCTCTGAAATTGATGGCATTATCTATATTTCTAGTACTGGTTTCTCAACGCCAAGTATTGATGCACGGATATTAAATCAACTTCCTTTTTCTGAATATGTTAAACGTATTCCAATTTGGGGACTAGGATGTGCTGGTGGCGCATCGGGATTAAGTCGGGCATTCGATTATTGCCTAGCCTATCCAAAAGCAAAAGTACTCGTCGTGTGCGTGGAGTTATGCAGTCTAACATTCCAGCCAAATGACTATTCCAAAAGCAATCTAATTGGGGCATCACTATTTGCTGACGGTGTTGCTTGTGCATTAATTTGTGGGGATGAAGTGGATATCTCTTCTAAGAAAACAAAACCTGCTTTTGTTGCAACATCTTCGAAAACCAAGCCTAATTCCGAAAATATAATGGGATGGGAAATGAAAAATGATGGTTTGCATGTTGTCTTTTCTAAGAGTATTCCTTCCATCATAGAAAAGTGGCTTGAACCCTTTGTTAAAGATTTTTTAAATGAACATAAACTGACAACCACTCAAATAGAACATTTCATTGCACATCCAGGTGGAAAAAAAGTACTCGCTGCTTACGAAAAATCGCTTGGGTTTGAACCATCAAAAACAGCTATTTCAAGAAATATCCTTAAAAATCATGGCAATATGTCATCTCCTACGGTCCTTTATGTTTTGGAAGCCTTCATGAAGTTAGAATCCTCTCCAGGTGATTTGGGCTTATTAACAGCACTTGGACCAGGATTTAGCGGGGAGTTGGTGTTACTTGAGTGGCAATAGAAATGATTGCCTTCATAAGTATCGTAGGATTCGTTATCTGCCAAAGAGTTGTCGAGCTTTTTGTCGCTCGAAATAATGAAGCATGGATGCGGTCTAAAGGGGCTTACGAAGTTGGCGCTAAACACTATCCGTTTATGGTAGCCATTCATGTTGGTTTCTTTATCAGTTTAATTTTAGAGTTTATGCTATTTGATCGTGGACTTTCACCTTACTGGTGGTTTTTATTCGTTACTTTTGTATGGCTACAATTAATGAGAATTTGGGTAATTACTTCTCTTGGTAGATTTTGGAACACGAAGATTATCGTTTTACCAGGAGCCAATGTCGTCAAAAAAGGGCCATTTCGCTTTATCCGACATCCAAATTATGTTGTGGTTACTTTCGAAATACTAGTCATCCCTTTCTTGTTTAGTGCGTATTTTACTGCCATCTTATTTACTTTATTAAACTTCTCAATATTATACGTTCGTATTCCAATAGAAGAAGCAGCTTTAAGGGAAGTCACTGATTATAAAGAAGTGTTTTAAATTGTTTCACTTCAATCGGAATCTGCGCCCTTTCCTGCGGACGAACGCCTCAATCTCCTCGGGCCAACAGGATGTTGGTCACGAAGGCGATGCCACAGGATGTGGCGTTCTTAACCTTCGTTCCATTGGTCTCCTGCGGGGCTTTCGCCATCCGTTTTTCCGCGGGAGTGGCTCAATTCCTTTCCTACTATTAATATAAAAATTCACGTGAGATAACAACGGAGTTTTTAAATCATAACTACATTCAAAAAATGAAATCGAAATGGTTTCGTTAGATCAACTTTAAATCGGAATCCAACCGTTGCTTAAACTTGTCAATATATCTAGACATGGGAATCTGATAATGACATTACTCACGAAAATAGTTTTTAAAAAATGAAAGGAGATTGGAATAAAATTATTCCAACCTCCTTTTTTCTATAATCTGAAGCGAGTGATAAACGCACTCTATAAAGCGAAAACAGAAACTCCCCTATTTACTTTTCAAATATAATTTCCCCGGCAATAATTGTTTTAACTACCTCTACATCTAACAATTGTTCATCTGGACCTACAAATAAATCCCGATCAAAAATAGTGAAGTCTGCATCGAAGGTAGATTCAATCATCCCTCTTTGTTTTTCTTTTCCAATTGCATATGCACTTCCAATGGTATATAACGAAACAGCTTCAAAACGGGTAAGTTTTTCCTCGGGTTGATAGCCCTCATGCGTTTCTCCAGGATTCTTTCTTGTAACCGCTGCATATAAACCGATACGTGGATCTACATTTTCAATAGGAGAATCCGACCCACCACTGCAAACTAT
>JBFELW010000356.1:0-3144 GCA_041551995.1 Paenisporosarcina sp. | reverse complement strand
TTCAACAATAACTGTTTTAATAGCTGGGTTCTGGCTCTTTAAAAACTTCGCTGTCCCCATAAATGTTCCACCCGAACCAGCACCTGCTACAAATACATCAATTAAACCGTCTAAATCACGCCAAAGTTCAGGTCCTAAGGTTTGCACATAGGTTTCCGGGTTAGCTGGATTTGAAAATTGAGAAGGTGAGAATGCACCTGGTATCTCTTTTACAAGTTCCTCTGCCTTTGCAATCGCACCCTTCATGCCAAGTTCAGTTGGAGTATTCACAATTTCCGCACCAAGTGCACGCATTAATGATTGCTTTTCCATACTAAACTTCTGAGGCACCACAAACTTCACTGTATAACCTTTACCTATCGCCGCTAACGCTAACCCAATGCCCGTATTTCCAGCAGTTGGTTCGATTATCGTTCCACGTGGTTGTAATTGTCCAGACTCCTCAGCATCCCTCAACAGAGATAATCCCAAGCGATCTTTCACACTTCCACCTGGATTCATAAATTCTAATTTTGCGAAAATGCGGCATTTGTTAGGAATTTCGATATTTTTCAATTCAACTACAGGTGTGTTACCTATTAGTTCATGAACACTCCCATAGACATTCATTATACTTCCTCCGCAAATACCATCCGCCATTCGTCTTTCTTCGATAACATCTCACGTGCGATATCCTGTGCTCCTTCTAAACTGTGGTTTGCAGCCCATCCACACTGAACTTCATTACAAGCTGGAACTTCTTTGGCTTGCAAGACATCGTTTAGTGTTTTTTCTAGAATCGTTAAGATCTCGTCATAATTATCATGATTAATAACGGCTAAATAAAAGCCTGTTTGGCATCCCATTGGACTCATATCAACAACTTGATCCGTATGATTCCGAATATTTTCTGCCATCAAATGTTCGATGGAATGAAGCCCAGCCATTTCCATATGCGCTTGATTAGGTTGTGTAAAACGAATATCATATTTTAATATTTCGTCTCCATTTGCACCAAGTTTTCTACCTGCTAATCGTACATATGGTGCAACAACTTTTGTGTGATCTAAGTTAAAGCTTTCTACATTCATTTGTTTCATTAAAAACACTCCTTATTTTTTAGTTGCTTCCATTAACCAGACATAATCATTCATACGTTCAAAATGAACAGTAAATGCAGCATCTTTAAACGCCTTTTCCAATACAGGGATTGTCGTGTAGTATTCACGTTCTAAATCGTCTGCAACATTGTTAAATCCACGAGCGCGCTCTTTATTAACTTGATCTATCTTAGCTTGTTCTGAACTAAACACCGTATCCGCAAAAATGACTTTCCCACCAGTTGATAATAAATTAGCATATTTACGTAGAGCTAAAGCTTTTTCTTCGTCCGTAAGATGGTGGAAAACATACGTACTTACGAATGTATTTGCAGTACCTTGATAATCAAAAGCTAACAAATCCCCATTAATTATTTGAATTTCTGGGAATCGTTCAGATGTAATCTTTCGCATGGCATCGTTTGGTTCAATTCCTATAACTTCCAGCCCTGCTTCTATTAATTTCGCCGTTAAGTTCCCAGTCCCTGTTCCAAATTCAACAATCGTGCCAAAAGACTTTTCAGTTACAGCATTTAAAATATTTTCATATTTATCAAAAACATCACGATACTCAGGTTCTTGACCAGATACTGAAGCATCGTAAGAATCTACCCACTCATCAAAGATTTCTACGAATTCACGTCCCATTGCAAATTCTCCTTTTTGATTGTATATTATTCCAACTTGTTTACTAGGATTTAGGCTTGCAGTATTATTTATAACATAGAACATTTGCTTTTTCCAATTATAAATCTTACCAATCGTATGTTATGCCTTGCTTTTGACTTCTTTAAAAAATTTTCAAGGAAATTAAACACCCTCCCTTTCAACAGTGGAAAGGGAGGGGATATATTGCATTATTTCTCGGGAAATAATTTATAGGTCTTTTGAATTACTTATTGCCCAGTGAGATGAGCTTTCATTTCTTCTCGAAGAACGCCCATCCGAATCAGACCATACTGTTCACCATTGGAATAGCGAACTTTTCGAATACCAGAATTCATTACCACCTTACAAATACTTTTTAAACCATCCTGTAATTTGCTCCAAACGTGCATATCTTAAGTTTGGATATCCAGTACGAGACAAATTGTGATCAGCATCTGGGAAACGGACAAAGCTTGCCTCTTTTTTCATTTGTTTAAGTGTAATATAAAGTTGTTCCGCTTGTTCAATCGGACAACGGAAGTCTTTTTCACCGTGTAAAATGAGAAGTGGTGTATCGATATCTTTTGTATATTTCAGCGGAGAATGGTTCCATAATTTCTCTACATCCATCATATCCGCTCCATGTTGCCAATCATTAAAATAATAACCGATATCGGAGACACCGAGGAAACTGATCCAGTTTGAAATCGAACGCTGTGTAACCGCCGCTTTAAATCGATTTGTATGGCCAACAATCCAGTTCGTCATAAATCCACCATAACTTCCCCCAGTTACACCAAGACGACTTTCATCGATCCAGCTGTTATCAGCTATTACAGCGTCTAAGCCCCTCATTATGTCTTCATAATCGCCTCCACCATAATCGCCTCGGACAGCATCAACAAATTCTTGACTATAGCCGTGACTTCCTCGTGGATTTACGTAAAGCACCCCGTAGCCTTGTGCTGCAAGAAGCTGAAGTTCATGGAAGAATGTATTCGCATATTGCGCATGGGGACCACCATGAATTTCGACTATCAGTGGATACTTTTGACCCTCTACATAACTCGCTGGTTTCATAAGCCACCCATGAACGTCCCATTCTTTAGCTCCTTTGTACACAATTGCTTCAGCAGGAACTAGTTCAACTTCATTTTCAAATGTTTGGTTAAATGATGTTAACGCTTTTCTTTCACCTGTCGCCATTTTGTGTAGATAAAGCTCACCAATACTAGTTGGATTCGATACGGTAACAAGAGCGAATTCTCCTGATTGCGCTACATCATAGCCATAAACATGTTCATTCTCACCGGTTGCAGGATACATTTCACCTTCTAATGATGCTGCGTATAGGCGCACATCCCCCATTGTGGAAACTTGAAAATATAGTTGATTATCCTTCGTCCATATAACACTC
>JBFELW010000355.1:0-3149 GCA_041551995.1 Paenisporosarcina sp. | reverse complement strand
GAATGCACCAATAGGTGTAATCGATTCAGGTGTAGGCGGTCTAACGGTTTTAAAAGAACTGATGCATCGATTGCCTAACGAACAATTCATCTATATTGGAGACACTGCTAGATGTCCATATGGACCACGTTCTGCTAGTGAAGTAAGAAAATTTACATGGCAAATGGCTGATGCACTTAAAAATCATTCTATTAAAATGCTGGTTGTAGCATGTAATACAGCAACCGCAGTGGCACTTGAATCCTTACAAAAAAATTGTGATTTTCCAGTCGTAGGTGTTATTTTTCCTGGTGCACGAGCAGCTATTAAAGCTACTAAACGTTTCGAAGTATGCATTTTAGGAACTACAGGCACAATCAGAAGCGCTGCGTATGAACGAGCAATCAAATCACTTTCTTCTTCGTGTTCGATTGTACCGTTTGCATGTCCCGCATTTGTCCCGCTTGTAGAAAGTGCTCAATACGAAAGTGCTTTCGCCAAGGAATTAGTAGCAAAAACATTGGAACCGTTAAAAAATAAAACATTTGATACGTTAATACTTGGGTGTACCCATTATCCATTATTACAAAAGCATATTGAGGATGCAGTTGGTCAACATGTTAAGGTTTTATCTTCAGCCGAAGAAACGGCGGACGATGTAATGAGACTGTTATCTTATTATCAAATAGAACAAAAACAAAATGTTCAACCTTCACATATTTTATATACAACTGGTTCACTTCCAATGTTCAAGTCCATTATTTCCAAATGGCTTGAATTAGAAAACCCGAACGTACAGACGATTGTATTTAACTAAAACCCGGCATTCCTACAAAATGGAATGGTCGGGTTTTGATTCGTTTCAAGGAAATATGGTAAGATTAATCCGCGAAGTAACAAGGAGGCATATATAATTTGAGAAATGATGGACGAACGAGAGAACAACTGAGACCGGTTCATATTGAAACGGATTACTTATTACATCCCGAGGGATCTGTACTCATTACTGTAGGGAAAACAAAAGTTATTTGTACAGCAACATTAGAAGAACGTGTGCCCCATTTTCTAAGAGGTCAAGGTAAGGGATGGATTACTGCTGAGTATTCTATGTTGCCAAGAGCTACAGAATCACGAACACAACGAGAAGCTTCTAAAGGGAAAATTGGCGGGCGGACAATGGAAATACAACGTCTTATTGGACGAGCGCTCCGAGCTGTAGTTGATTTAGAAGCTTTAGGAGAAAGAACAGTATGGATTGACTGTGACGTAATTCAGGCGGACGGTGGAACTCGGACTGCCTCTATTACAGGAGCATTTGTTGCTATGACCATGGCGATCGCGAAACTACAAGACGCTAAACAACTTCCACTATTCCCAGTAACTGATTTTCTAGCTGCTACAAGTGCCGGAATTGATGAAGAATTTGGAGCTATTCTTGACTTAAATTACATTGAAGATTCTTCTGCACTTGTGGATATGAATATCATTCAAACTGGTTCAGGTCAATTCGTAGAATTACAGGGTACTGGTGAAGAATCTACATTTACAAGACAGCAATTGAATGAACTTCTCGAATTAGGAGACAAAGGAATTTTACATCTAATTGAATATCAAAAAGAAGTTCTTGGTGAAGTTTCTCAACGAGTTTCCGAAAGAGTGGAAGCATTAAAATGAAAAACCTCATAGTAGCAACTAAAAATAGAGGGAAAGCAAAAGATTTTGAAGCCATCTTTCATCCTTATGGCTATAACGTCTTAACACTACACGATGTCGCTAACGATATGGATATCGAAGAAACAGGTAGTACCTTTGAAGAGAATGCCGTATTAAAGGCACAGGCACTAGCTGAGAGGTTACAAATGTTTGTTATAGCAGATGATAGTGGTCTTGTCATTGACGCTTTAAATGGAGCGCCAGGCGTCTATTCTGCTCGATATGCCGGTGAAGAGAAAAGTGATGACGCTAATATGGACAAAGTCTTAGAAGAACTAACGCAAGTAGAAGACAAAAACAGAACAGCCCGCTTTTGTTGTGCTCTAGCCCTAGCTGGTCCGAATGTAAAAACTAAAACAGTTACAGGAACATGTGAGGGGACCATAGCTCGTCAGAAAAAAGGGGAGAACGGGTTTGGATATGATCCGATATTTTTCATTCCCTCACTGGGTAAGATGATGGCAGAGTTATCACCGGAACGAAAAGGGGCCATTTCACATCGTGGAAATGCCATTAAACAAATCGAGGCTGAATTGCCAAACTTATTAACGTAAGGTGGTTTTTAACTTGAAGGTTTTAGTGATGAGTGATACACATGGAGATGCATTTGTAATCGATCAAGTGATAAAGAATGTTGGTTTAGTCGATGCAATTTTTCATTGTGGAGATAGTGAACTTGATGTCCAACATGAATCTTTACAGTCAATTCATATTGTAAGAGGTAACTGTGACATGGACTCTTCCTTTCCAAATGAAGTCATTACTGAAATAAAGGGTACGAAAATTTATATGACACATGGTCATTTATTTCAAGTGAAAGACACGATGATTCCAATAAAGTTAAGAGCTCAAGAAGTGGGGACGGATGTCGTGTTATTTGGACATTCGCATCTACTAGGAGCTGAAATATTAAATGGCACACTCTTTCTTAATCCGGGAAGTCTGACTTTCCCCCGAGGTAGAAAGGAAAAGAGTTATGCAATCGTTGAAAAATCAGTGTCTAGATGGACTTTAACCTTCTTCTCGGATACACATGAGAAAATAGATGACGCTATATTTAAAATACCAAAAAATTAGTATTGACTTTCATGTGAAAAATTCATATACTAAGTATTGTCTTTCATTTCTGAAGAAGTGAATGGATTAAGTCTCAGTAGCTCAGCTGGATAGAGCAACGCCCTTCAAGAATATTAGGAGCCTTTACAGGGAAACCAAACCTGTAGAGTGGACGACACTATATCGGTGAAACCTTAACAGATCATGCTGATGGCAATACCGAGGAAACTTACGCTTCACGAAAGTGAAGAAGAGGCAATCTGAATGATTACGCAAGTAATGGTAAGAATGCTGAAAGTCGCTAGTCGACGTGAGGTTCCGTAGAGACTACACGTGTCGCACCTGCAATGGTGAAGATATAGTCCAGACTACAAACAATTTACATTGGTAGCGAAAGCTAT
>JBFELW010000354.1:0-3160 GCA_041551995.1 Paenisporosarcina sp. | reverse complement strand
TGATAGATTTATGTAAGTAATTTAAATCTATCAGATAGTTTCCATTAGAACAATCGTTCTGTTATCCACAACTACTAGTGGATAACCTGTTATTAACTTGTGTTTAAGTTGTTCGTAACCCGTAATAATCTATATATATCATATGTTGATTTGTGTATAACTTTATCCACAGTTGACGAAAAATGCGAAATTTGTCGAAAAGTTTTTTTGAAAATAGTTAAAAAAAGAGGTTATGAACTCAATTTTCTTAAGCTTATGATATTGAAAATTTAAAAAACACTAACAGTTAACGCATATATGATGACAAATGGTCACATCATTTCATAATCTTTATGTTCTGGCATAGACAGTGTCATACATAAGGGTTTGTATATGGACCGAACTCCATGATGATATCAGTTATCTGATTAGGATCCACTCTTACCATGTCTTTCAAACCTCATTCTTGTGGTAGGGGTGGTATAGCAGGCATAGAATTGGTTTTTTTTAAAAAAACTTATCCACATCAACATTTTGCCGATTCATTATTTGAAACTCAACAAGGTGAACATGAATCGATTTTCGTCACAAGAATTTCCTGAGGGATGAACCCCCAACATACCATAGTTTCTGGTCTTGGGGCTATGCCAGCGGATAGTGTAGGAAATAGATGGACAGCTGATTATATAATTGCAAGTGGAAATTTGTTGGCAGATTTTAGAGCGAATTTAAATGCAGAATCACAGGGAAGACTTCAAGTTTGTCGTCTGTATGAAATGACGAATGACAGAGGTGTTAAAGATATGCTTTCGTAGCTTATTGCGCGTGACACCATGCATCAAAATCATTGGATTGCAGCCATTAAGGAATTTAGAAGCAAAAGAAAATGTAGTAGTTCCGAGTACTTTTCCAAGAGAATTGGAAAAACGGGAAGTCTCTTATACTCTATTCAATCTGTCTTAATGAAACCAAAGTGCTTAGGAAAGATGGGCAAGAAGACCAAGTATGGATGGGGAAGGAACATTTCAGTTTGTTGAATATCCTGTTCCTTACGGAGATAAGCCTAAATTAAAACCAGCACCACCGTACATTTTTAACACACCACCTTCCGTTCTGATGGATGGACCTGATTATATACCACCGAACATGTGTTGAGTAAATCTGAAGACAAGAGAAGAGTATGGAATACGTAGAAAAAAATGAAATGAAAAAAGAAATGGCTAATAGGCTATGACCTTTAGCAGTTTTAATATAGTGAGAAAATTGACATACGTTTAAATAAATTTGAAATGAACTTTAATAATTATCTTTAGAAATGATAATTAAAGGGTGTTTAAGTTTAATATGATTTGGGTAAAGGGTTAGAAAAAAATGAATAGGGTGGATTATGATTGAATCTTAAATCTTATCGGCATTACCTTGCACAGTTTTTTATGATGGGTGTTTCATTTATTGGTTGGTCTATCGCAATTTATGCGATATTTAATTTACCTACTATTGTAAGTCCATTCTTGTTATTGTTTCTGATGGTTTTTATATTTATATGTGAATATTACCCCATGCCTTTTCGAAAAGGTAATTCCACTCTCACTTTTCCTGTTATTTATCTCATTTACTTAATACATGGATTAGAAATTACAATTATTCTTTATTTTATAAGTGTTTTATTAACGGCTTTACTTAATAAGAGGCCCACTCGTATCCTATTCTTCAACCCTGCTCAATTAGTACTTAGTTTAACTGTAGTTCATGTTTTGACCACGTGGGTTGTACCATTAACTCATTTATCTGGATTTACTACAATTTTAATCTCATTCTTATTGTTTATTAGTTCATTTTATATCATTAATAATCTAATAGTGGATACAGTCTTATTGCTAAGACCTGAGAAGTATTCTTTTGCCATGTGGATGGAAAAAGGTAGAGGAGAGATTTTCAGTTTTTCAATTTCACTAGTTTATGGATTTCTCATCCACTTTTTAGGAGAACGACAAACTGAGGAAATTGATGTTTTTGCGTACTTCTTTTTCTTATCCCCATTAATTTTTCTAGCTATTATTAGTTCAATTATTATTCGTTTACGGGTTGATAAGCAAAGATTAAAAGCTTTGTTTAATTTTTCTTCAGAGTTAAATAAAGCCATTCCAATCATCGACTGGGAAGATGACATTAAGCTTTTATTAAATGAAGTGGTTTCATATGAAGAAAGTTTTTTGTTTACTCGTGATGAAAAAGATGGATGGAAGTTAGCTATTTCAGAAGGGTACTTAAAGTTACATAATAATCAATCTGATGATTTAAAAGGCTTGAATAAGATAAGGGTCACTACTGTATTTAACAAGCATGAGTTAAACAAAGCCCCTCTATCCAGCTATTTTAATGATTACATTCAAACCGCTGTTTATGCTCCTCTCATCCTTGATCATGAATTAGTAGGATGCTTAATCTTGACCAAGACTCGTACAAATAGTTTTGTTGTTCAAGATGTACATTCTATTTCAACAATGGCTAATCAGTTAGCCATCTTTCTAAAAACTCAAATGTTATTCTCTGAAAAAGAACAGAGAATTTTACTAGAAGAACGGAATCGTATTGCCCACGATATTCATGATGGGATTGCACAAACCTTAGCAGGTGCAGTTATGAAGCTGGATACTGCAGTGAAGAAAATAACAACAGAACCGCAAGAGGCTCAGAATCTAATTGGTGAAAGCAATAATGTACTCAGAAAAGGGTTAAAAGAAATTAGAGACTCTATTTATGCATTGCGTCCTTATCCGACTGAACAAGTAGGGTTACATACTGCAATAATCAAGAAAATTGAAGACCTTAGCCACGAGAAGGACTTAGATATTTCATTTGAAAGTAGAGGCGTTCAAATTAGACTCAGTTTACTAACCGAAAAAATCATTTTCTCTATCGTTCAGGAAAGTATTCGGAATTCCATGAAGCATGCTCAAGCATCAAAAGTGACTATTTTATTAAGCTATCAAAAGGAGCAAATCTATCTAAAAGTAAAAGATAATGGAATTGGATTTTCATTGTATGAAGCAATGACAGCGGCTATGAAAGAACCGCATTATGGAATTCTTCAAATGAATGAGGATGCTGAAAAAGTGGGTGCTACACTACAAATTGATAGTCGAGAGAAATTTGGTACAGAGATTGTAGTAAGAATTCC
>JBFELW010000353.1:0-3161 GCA_041551995.1 Paenisporosarcina sp. | reverse complement strand
GTCCATAAATACCCGATAGCTGTAAATCCTATTGGAATCATAAACAAAAACCATATTTTCCAGTTCACTCGACTGAAAAGTAGTTGTAGAACAATAACCCCCACGAAGAATAAGAAAGGGGTCCAAGGATTAAAAAACCAAGCTAGAGTTAGCATCGAAATAAGGACTAGGATGAATTTCAAACTAGGGTTCATGTCGTGTAACCACGTGCGACTAGGCATGAACACTCACCTCAATTGGTGAAACGAGTTGATGATCTTTCAATACATCCACGTGATGCCAGAATTCCTCATTTTTAAAACGACCTGTCAGTTTACCGTTATTTAATAAAATGATAGTGTCTGCAATGGCGGCAGCAAAAGTCATATCATGCGTTACGATTAACACAGCGAATCCTTCTTTAGCACGTGCATCGATTAAGTAAAACAATTCTTCTAACGCAGCTGCATCCTGTCCTGATGTTGGTTCATCAAGCAATAAGACGGGTCGTTTATCCGCAAGCATTGCAGCAATGGCGACTCGGCGTTTTTGACCATGGCTAACAGCAAAAGGATGAGCATCTTGAATCTCAATTAACCGTAATCGTTTCATAATGTCCGAGATTTCTTCAGTGTTCGTGTCATTCGAGAAGCACACTTCATCGCGCACTTGCTGTGTAACGAATAGATGCTCAGGTGATTGAGGTACATACCCTGGAAGAATCGTTCCACTTTCTATCGTTCCCTCTGAATGTTTCAAAATACCACAAACCGTTTTTAAGAAAGTAGACTTGCCACTCCCATTCGGTCCTGCTAAAACAGCCACTTCACCCCGTTTCAATTGAAGGGAAATGTTTGTAAGTAACGTTTTATCTTTAACATCCACACGGACATTCTCTGCTGCAAAAGCTAGCTCTTCTTGTATCGTGGATATCCGTTTAGGGAAATGAATACGACTTCGCCTTGGGTGTTCTTCTACCGAAAATGAACCGGAATTCGTGACATGAATCGCACGATTAAAGAAACTTCCCCACATATCCAGCCTATGTTCCACAACGATAACGGTTAATGCCTGAGATGTTTGTAGCGTATCTAACCATGCCACATAGTGTTGGGCTGTTAATGGATCTAAATGCGAAAGTGGCTCATCTAGTAATAGGACTTCTGGATTCATTAAAATAGCACAAGCAGTTGCTACACGTTGCTTCATCCCACCGGAAAGTGTTTGAATCTTTGTTTTTCGAAGATGAGAAAGACCTGTCATTCGTAGCGTCTCCGAAATACGCGCTTCCATTTCGATGCGACTGACGTGCAAATTCTCTAACGTGAAAGCCATTTCTTGTTCGACAGTTGGCATACAAAACTGTGTATCTGGATCTTGAAAGACAGTAGCCATTCGTTTGTTTAATTCACCGGCCATATAACTTGCGGTGTCTTTACTCCAAAGTTCAATCGATCCTTTTAGTATGCCGTCACAGTTAGAAGGGTAAAGCCGATTCATTAAATACAATAGTGTGCTTTTTCCGCACCCACTTGGACCGCATAAGGCAATTCGTTCGCCAGCTGTTATGGAGAATGAAATATCGCTAAAAACAGGTGACTCATCTTCAGGAAATTGAAAAGTGACATGTTTAAAGTCAATGATGGTCGGTGCACTTGCTGAATCTAGACTTAGTTTTTCTGCGAGAGAGTTAACCAATTACCTCACCTTTAATCTTACTTTTTTTAGGTGTCTCACGAGAAATGGCATAGCCACGAAGGGCCCCTGTTGCAAGTAGGCCATCCGATAAATACTTCCCACCTAATCCTGCAATAATAGCACCGCTCATAACACGAAGTCCGAACATTACCGCTAATAATGTAGGGCTAAGCACAGCGTAACCAGATACAAGGAAACCATAAGCAAAACTGAATACTGCGGCACCTACACCTGCTAAGACAAGTACCCACCAGTCATAGCGTTTGTACCCTGTTGCAGCAAAAGCAGCTTCTGCTCCAAGTCCTTGCACAAGTCCAGATAAAATCAGTCGAGGACCTACGGCATTACCAATCATCACTTCGATCGTAGCGGCCATGGTTTCAGAAAAGAAAGCTGCCCCTGGTTTACGAATAATGTACGCACATATAATCGAAACAATAAACCATATCCCAAAGATCCACTCATATGCAATAGGGCCAATCACACCTGACCAAATGTTCCCAACATGGACAAATAGTAAATAAACAACGGCAAAAACTACCGCAAAGACAGACATTAAGACGACTTCTTTCAGCTTCCAAGACTTCAACATATTAAGCATCTCCTTTATGAGAAGGACTATTGATACTCATGTTTACGGTCATCACTAAATGTTTGTGTTGCTCAGAACGAGCGTGAGTGAACGCTTCTTCTAAGAATGCAAAGACATCATGGATATCTCCATGTAATCCGCTTGCATAATGCATCGACAGATTAAACACGCCATGTTCTTTTGCTCGATCAATTTCTTTATAAATGACTGACATGTAGTCAGGATTATTCATCGGGTATAGAGCAAATTGTGAAGATACATATTGTTTGAGCTCTTGGATTGATGGTTCATTTAACCGAACATCATCTTTCTCTAAATAAACATCCCCTGCAGTATCACCAGGACACCCAATTGAAAATGTACCATTAAAAGCCACATGTGCTCCTGCTTTTGCGGCATGTAAAACAATTGCTTTCGCTGTATCAAACACATGTATTTGCTTACCGCGCATAGCCGTACTCACGTCATCGGTATGCATCCAAACATTAGACGTGTCTGCTTCGTTTAAAGCCCCTTTAATAATTTCAATGAAATTGTCCGCCATGGGATGAATAGAAAAACGCAACCCAACAATCGGACTTGTGCCACAACTAAATCCTTTTTCCATTTCTTTTTCCTCCTCTTTCGTAGTGTTCAAAGAGTGTCATCTATAAAAACCTGTCACTTCTTCTCGCACTTCTAGTTGTTTGAGAACATAAAAAAGCCACATTCGACGTGGAATGCAGCTATTTTGCGCATAGGAAAATGGCAAAAGTCACCGCACTTCCTCACGCCAGTATTATCTGGATCGAGTGTTAAGGGATCGGAGCAAACGCTCTCATCTCAGCCAATTTATAGCACCCCTAGTGCGAAATCGTATGTAGTTTTTAGTGTTTCAGAACGACTTCATTGT
>JBFELW010000352.1:0-3163 GCA_041551995.1 Paenisporosarcina sp. | reverse complement strand
GCAGGTATCGGTGATGTTGCGATTATGAACACATACTACTTAGGGCAAATGTTGAACTCTGAAGATGCAGAAGAAGTTAAAGTTGCAGAAGGATTAGGTGTTTTCTTCCCTAACCAAGAGACAACAGGTACTCATGTTAACATAAGTGGTGCTGGAGTTGTAAAAGCATCTAAAAATAAAGAAAATGCAATTAAACTTCTTGAGTTCCTATCAGCTCCTGAAGCTCAAGGAACTTTTGCAGAAGCTAACTATGAATATCCGGTGAATGAATCGGTTGAACCTACAGAATTACTTAAATCATGGGGTGAGTTTAAAGAGCAAGACATTCCATTATCGGTATTGGGTGACAATAACGCAAAATCAATTTTAATCTTTAACGAGGTTGGTTGGAAGTAATAAAATACAATGCCCTTGTTGCGATTCGCAGCAAGGGATTTCTTGCGATTGGATAAGAGGTGTTTGAAGGTGCATAGAAGACTTACGAATGTAAATGTGTGGACGGTATCAGCGGCAATTATTATGATTCTTTTGTTTTTGCCGATTTTAACGATTGTAACAGGTATTTTTACACCTCCAAATGATAACTGGGCACATATGAAGGAATTTGTATTAGGGTCTTATATTAAAACTTCACTCATTCTTACAAGTGCAACAGCGGTATTAACCATATTGATTGGTTTAAGTTTAGCTTGGCTTATTGCACAATACCAATTTCCTTTACGAGGGTTTTTAAAATGGGCATTAATTCTCCCGTTATCCATTCCTCCATTTATAGGAGCTTACACGTATCACGGTATTGTTAATTATACGGGCGTCATTCAAACAACATTGCGTGAAGGTTTAGGCATGAATATAAACCCAATGTTTTTTGATATTATGAATTTACCCGGAGCTATTTTTATTTATACCATGTTCTTATATCCATATGTCTACACAATTACACGGATCTTCCTATCGCAACAATCGGCTTCTTTAATTGAAAGCGCTCGTATGTTAGGGAAGGGACCATGGCGAACTTTTATTCAGGTTGTCATTCCAATTTCTAGGGTTTCCATTATTGGTGGAGCAAGTTTAGTTGTGCTTGAAGTGTTAAATGACTACGGTGTTGTAAAGTATTACGGCATTCAAACATTTACTACAGCAATTTTTCAAACTTGGTTTGGCTTAGGTGATATTGAATCATCAATTAAACTTGCCGCATCCCTAATGGGGTTTGTTATATTTATCTTAGTAATAGAAAAAGTATTACGTGGAAGACGTCAATATAGTTATTCCACGACGAAAATAAGACCTTTGCCGCTTATTCAATTAAAAGGTTGGAAAGCGATGGCGGTAACAGGTTACGGTTTAATCATATTGAGTTTAGGTTTTTTCATTCCGGTAGCGCAGCTAATTGATTGGATGATTCTAACGTATGGTAAAATACCGATGAATGAATTTTTAACCTATGTTAAAAATTCGGTTACAGTAGCGGGCATTAGTGCAACTCTCATTATTGTATTTGCATTAATTGTGGGTAACTTTGGACGATTAGTTCATGGGAAAATACTCAAGTTGTTGCCAAAACTAACGATTCTTGGTTATTCAATACCTGGAGCAGTTATTGCTGTAGCGGTAGTGACGGCATTTATTGGATTAGATCGTTTTTTATCGCCGTTTTATTTACTGATTGGCGTAAATACAACCTTAGTTCTTAGCGTAAGCTTAATTATGTTAATATCTGCATATATTATCCGCTTTTTTGCTATAGGTTATAATTCAATTGAATCTGGATATGATAAAATAGGCACTGATTTTAGAGACGCATCTAGACTTCTCGGAGTTGGGCTAACGAAAACATTTTTCAAAGTCGACGTACCAATGATGAAAGGTGCGATTGTCAGTGGATTTATATTAGTTTTTATCGACATCTTAAAAGAGATTCCATTGACTTTAATATTACGTCCATTCAATTTTGACACACTTTCCACTAAAGCTTTTCAATATGCAAGTGATGAAAAAATAATGGAAGCCTCACAAGCTTCTTTACTCATTGTTAGTATTAGTGCCCTTGCCATTATTATTTTCTATAAGTTTCTCGAAAAGGAGCGGAATTGACATGTTTATTTCCATTCAAAATGTTTGTTTTTCATACCCAAATACAGAACGACCTGCCCTTGATCAGTTTTCTATGACGATTGAAAAAGGCGAGGTGATTTCAATATTAGGACGAAGCGGAAGTGGAAAAAGCACCATATTACGTCTACTTGCTGGACTTGAAAAACCAACAAAAGGTTCCTTAACGATACAAGAGGAAGTAATTTTTAATAATCGTATATTTTTACAGCCCGAAAAACGCGGAATTGGTATGGTGTTTCAAGATTATGCCTTATTCCCACATTTGACTGTAGGAGAGAATATATTATTTGGGTTATTTCAAATGAAAAAGGCAGAAAAGAAAAAACGACTAAAGGAAGTCTTGGAATTAGTTGAACTCCAAGAGTTTGAAAAACGCTATCCTCATCAATTAAGTGGTGGACAACAACAACGGGTCGCGATTGCTCGAGCAATTGCTCCAAATCCTCACTTAATCTTACTAGATGAACCTTTTAGTAATTTAGACGCTGAACTTCAAGTGAAAATCCGAAAAGATTTACATGATATTTTAAAAAAGGCAAACATTACATCGATTTTCGTGACGCATGATGAGAATGATGCACATGCATTAGCAGACCGTATTGTGAAATTGAAAGACGGTTGTATTGATTTAATCGGAAGTCCATGTGATTTACTTGGCGTCCATCCACATCCTACTTCCTTGGAATCGACCATAATCGAAGGACGCGAATTAGTAGGTGTTTAAGTTTTTATTTGGAGTTGCATTAAACCGTAAGCAAGAGTAGAATATCAACATACGAATAAAGAAATGCCAAGATGAGGACAACAATTGTCTGTACGACTTTTTAGAGAGAGAAGCCAAGGCTGAAAGCTTCTTAAGTACGACGGTCATTTTACCACCTCTGAGCAGCAACAGTGAAAGTAGTAGTAACTGTTGACGGTAACGGCCCGTTAGCCGGCTCAAAGCTTCATCTTTTTAGTCTTGGACTGAAGAGAAGGAAGAAGGGTGGAACCACGAACTCATACCTCGTCCCTTTCATAGGACGGGGTTTTTTGTGTTCTTTTT
>JBFELW010000351.1:0-3175 GCA_041551995.1 Paenisporosarcina sp. | reverse complement strand
TAATTCTCGAATGAAAAAACACCCCATTTTAATGGGAATACGTGAAAAAGGAAGGTACATATACATGAATTCAGTGAACACTCTTAACGAGCTGAACGCATTGTTAACTGGCCAAAACGTGCATAATCAACTTTCAGTACCACAATTAGTGGAGAAAGCTACATCACGTGGAGAAGCTGTCTTAACATCAACTGGTGCTGTAAAAGCGGAGACAGGGAAATATACAGGTCGTTCTCCAAAAGATAGGTACATTGTTGAAGAAGATAGTTCAAGAGACAAAATTGATTGGGGTTCAGTGAACCTACCAATTTCATCTGACATTTTTGATTCTTTATATAAGAAAGTAATCGATTATTTAAAAACCAAAGAAGAATTATTTGTCTTTAAAGGCTTTGCAGGTGCAGACAAAGACTCACGTCTATCTTTGCAAGTCATTAACGAGTATGCATGGCATAGTCTGTTTGCACATCAATTATTTATTCGCCCAACTCAAGATGAGCTAGCTACTCATGAAGCACAATTCACAATCGTTTCTGCTCCAACCTTTAAAGCTGATCCTGAAATAGATGGTACATCTTCAGAAACGTTCATTATTGTATCCATGGAAAAACGCATTATTTTGATTGGTGGAACCGAATACGCAGGAGAAATGAAGAAGTCCATATTCTCTGTCATGAATTACCTACTTCCTGAGCAAGGAATATTACCAATGCACTGTTCTGCAAACGTTGGAGAAAAAGGTGACGTTGCTTTATTCTTCGGATTATCTGGAACTGGTAAAACAACATTGTCTGCCGATCCTGATCGTAAACTAATTGGTGATGATGAGCACGGTTGGTCTGATAACGGCGTATTTAATATTGAAGGTGGTTGTTATGCAAAAGCAATTAACCTTACGCATGAAAATGAACCCCAAATTTTTGATGCCATCCGTTTTGGTGCTGTGTTAGAGAATGTAGTCGTGAATCCTGAAACAAGAGAAGCAGACTACGCTGATATTTCTTTAACTGAAAATACTCGTGCTGCGTACCCATTACAAGCGATTGACAATATCGTTGATCCTTCTGTAGCAGGTCACCCTAAAACAATCATTTTCTTAACGGCAGATGCATTTGGCGTGTTGCCTCCAATCAGTAAGTTAACAAAAGAACAAGCGATGTATCATTTCTTAAGTGGGTTTACTTCAAAGCTTGCTGGAACTGAACGTGGTATTACATCACCACAAGCAACATTCTCGACTTGTTTCGGATCTCCTTTCCTTCCACTTCCTGCAACGGTCTATGCAGAGATGTTAGGTAAAAAAATTGATGAACACAATTCTCAAGTATTCTTAGTCAACACCGGTTGGACAGGTGGAGAGTATGGTGTTGGATCTCGTATGAAACTTTCTTACACGCGTGCAATGGTTCGAGCTGCCCTAGAAGGTAGATTAGATGACGTGGAAACTGACAAAGGTTCTGTATTTGGCGTAGAAATTCCTAATGAAATTCCAGGAGTTCCAACTAATGTGTTAAACCCTCGTGAAGCTTGGGCTGATAAAGATGCTTACGACAAAAAAGCAAAAGAATTAGCAGATTCATTCCGTGAAAACTTTAAAAAATTCGGATCTGTTTCTGAAGATATTTCATCTAAGGGTGGACCAATTATTTAACTCAAAAAGGCTTACACAAGTAAATTGTGTAAGCTTTTTTTTATTTGATAATAGGACGGACTAATATAACCTTCATTACATACTCACATTAAATGCTCTTTAAAATATTCAAACTCCGCACTTTTTGGAAAGATCTCTTTAAATATCTCTCCTTCATCTTCAGAAATTCCATATAAAGCAATTTCGGAGCCATACCTTCCAATCTCAAGCATTTGTGTTGCTTCTTTGTAAAAAAACAGACTAAACCATTTCAGACCACCATTTGCATCAATTGAATTGTTCCGAAGAAAATTTCGATTCTCTTCATTTAGCGTAATTAATAAAGATAAAACTAAGTTTTGATCTTCAGTTCGAGATGCTAAAGGGATTAGTTCTTCAATATGCTTTGTCTCTTCTTTCCAACAATGTATTTCAGCTGATACAAAATCTGTCGTATATGTATCCCAAAGCTCTTGCCAGTAAGACGTGCTCTTAGGAAAAAATGTCTTTTCACGATTACTTATAGTTTCTAACCGAACTCTCATGTGCTTCATACTTTCACCTCCTACTGACGTTGCATCCATTTACATAAGTTTCTAACAGTCTGGGCGTTTTCCTTTGGTGGAAAATGATGTGAATATTGTTTGAAATACCATGTCTCAATAGACTTTCTATTTAATTCCAATTTCTCTTCAAGAAGTTCAGCATGTTTAAACCCTACATGTTGATCCTGTTCACCATGAATGATTAATACGGAAGCATGGATTTTATCAATATGATGAAGTGGGGTTCTAGCATTGTATAAATCGTTGTGGGTACTAGGGCTTCCTCCTATCACTCTTTTCATCATTCGTCTCATGTCTTTTCGTTCATTATAGGTAAGAGCAGCATCAGTAACACCTGCCCAACTCACGACTGATACGATATCATTCCTCATAATAGCAGTCCATAACGCCATGATGCCGCCTCTAGAAAATGCATATAGATGAATACGAGACACTTGAATAAATTGCTTCAAGACATCAACCGCATGAACGGCATCATAACGGTCATCCCCAGCAAATTCATCTCGTCCTTCTCCACCTCTATTACCCCTATAGTATGGAGCAAAAACAATAAATCCTTGAGATGCAAATTGAACAATTCGACTTGGACGAACCATCCCTATGCTTTGCATACCACCTCGTAAATAGAGAATACCTTCATAAGCAGCTTTTTTCTTTGGTTCTGCTAATAAACCTTTAACACGATAACCATTCGACCAATAAGTAATTTCAGTTAATAGAACATGTGGACTTGGACTGGGATATGCTTGTTTACTAACAATGTGACCATTTATTTTCAAGTAAGATCACCCGCTCTATTATTTTTTTCATTCCTAAATCTTTCATATGAAAACTTAATTGTGTTGACTGTTTAAACTCTTCTATTGTTAGCCACTCACGACCATCCGTCTCAAATGCTTCATCTAGATCATGAAGATGACTTACTTTGGCTAAAAACACTACTTTTCTAAACGGAACTTTATCGTGAACAACATATTCT